>NZ_JAFAVV010000910.1 GCF_019242285.1 Bradyrhizobium sp. | reverse complement strand
ATCCTGCAAATGCACTCCAGCGGCTACCGCAATCCCGGTCAGCTGCCGGAGGGCGCCGTACTCGTGGTCGGGGCCGGTTCTTCCGGTGCTCAGATCGCGGACGAACTTTCGCGAGCGGGTCGGCGCGTCTATTTATCCGTGGGCCGGCATGAGCGTCCGCCCAGGCGATATCGCGGACGTGATTTTTGCTGGTGGCTCGGTGTCCTGGGCCTGTGGGATGCCACCACCCCCGATCCGTCAATCAAGCACGTCACGATCGCGGTTAGCGGCGCCTATGGCGGGCGGACCATCGACTTTCGGCGCCTGGCGGCGAGCGGGGTGATGCTGTTGGGCAGGGCGGAAACTTTCGCACATGGTGTGATGCGCTTCTCCCCCGACCTCGCCAGCAATCTCGCGCGAGGCGATGCGTCCTATTTATCCTTGCTCGATGGGGCCGATGCCTTTGCCGCACGTGAAGGTCTCGCCCTGCCTGAGGAGCCAACGGCGCGAACGGTCTATCCGCAACCAAAATGCGTCACCGACCCCGTCCTTGAGCTTGACCTCCGCGACGCCGGAATAGGCGCGATCGTCTGGGCGACGGGGTACGCGCTCGATTTCGGCTGGCTGAAGGTCGATGCCTTGGACGAAAAGGGCCGGCCAGTGCATCGGCGCGGCGTAGCCAAAGTGCCCGGGCTGTATTTCCTTGGGCTGAGCTGGCTGAGCCGAAGAGCGTCGAGCTTCATCTTTGGTGTCGAACACGATGCGGCACATTTAGCCGACCATATCGCCGCGCGTGTGCAGACGCCCTCATCCGTCGGTGAGGCGACGACCCCACGGCTGGGCGAGACGTGGACCGATGGCTGAAGATGGGCGCTCCTTGCGAACTTGGCCTCAGGAACGATAGTATCGCACCGGCCTGAACTTCGGTCAGGGACGTCGTCGGCCAGTTCTTCGGTATCGAGCAACCAAACTGATTACCGTTCACGCGATTGCGGGACCGACATGAAGGCAAAAAAGTTGCTTTTGGGAATTGCACTTGTGGCGGCCGGCTGCGTGCCGGTTCTCCAATCGGGCCTGCCCGATCCGAAGCTCACCTCTCGCGACAAGCAGATGATGGCGCTTGCCGAACCCGACGAATGGCGCATCCCCGACATCCGCAACAAGGTCCACTATTCGACCAATGAGACGCCAGGTACGATCGTTGTCGATACCGGTAGCAGGCACCTTTACTACGTTCTGCCCCGCAGCGAAGCGATCGAATATCGGATTGCGACCGGCGCCGAGGCCTATGGTTGGACCGGCCGGGCAACGGTCGGGCAAATGAAGGAATGGCCGACCTGGATGCCGACCGCCTCGATCATGGAGCGCTGGCCGCAGTTCAAAGTCTATCTCAAACACGGTCCGCTAGAAGGCCGGTGGGACAATCCGCTCGGCGCCCGCGCGCTTTATCTCTTCCAGGGCAATCACGACACGCTCTATCGCATTCACGGCACCAACGAGCCCGGCGAGATCGGCCAGGCCGTGTCCTCCGGTTGCATCCGCATGCGCAACTTCGACGCGATCGATCTCTACAACCGCGTGCATATCGGCACACCCGTCGTGGTGATCTAACCCCCTGTCGATTGGCACGGTCGAGGAGCACTCGCTCGTGCCCATAGGCGAGACCGGGACCGCGGGCGACATAGCGGGAGCAACATCTCAAGCACTCGCCATATCGACGGAAGGCGTTCGGCGATTCACAAAAGTTTGTGAGTGACCCGAGCCCCGGTACTTTGGCGGCCTCGGCTACATCGACAGACATGAGATCGATCTCGGCGAATGGCTGAGCGCGGGCGCATCCTTCGTTCTCCAGGAGGTCCCTCAACCTTGAGAGGACGGGAGCACCACGCAATCATCGGCGTTGAACTTGAGGCCGACGCGCTCCCCTTTGCGTAGACGCGGTCCTTCGCGATTGGGCTCGATCACCAGGAGCCGGCCTTCGCTGCCCTCGACGATATAGTGGATTTCCGCTCCTAGATTGATGATCTCGATTATTTCGCCGGGGAGCACGTTCTCACCGGACTTTTCGGCCCGGGCCTCGGGACCCACGAATGTCATGCGCTCCGGCCTGACACATGCGCTCAAGCTATTCCCGGCGGCGGCATTGTGATGATTGATCCAAAGCCTCGTGCCGGAATCGGTGGTCAGGTAAGACATGGTTTCAGCCGCGTCGGAAGCTCCGCCGTGAAACCAGTTGGACCGACCGATGAAAGCAGCAACGAACACCGTGCGAGGCCGTGCATAAATCTCATCGGGCGTGCCTTGCTGCTCGATGCGGCCTCGATTCATGACGATCACGCGGTCAGCAAGACTCATGGCCTCGTCCTGATCATGGGTGACGACGATGGTCGTCGAGCCGACGGAAGTCAGGATGCGCTTCAGCTCGAGGCGCAATTCCTCGCGCAGCTTGGCATCGAGGGCCGACAAAGGTTCATCCAGAAGGACCAGCTTCGGGTTCGTCGCCAGCACGCGCGCAAGCGCCACGCGTTGCTGCTGGCCGCCGCTCAACTGTGCCGGCGAGCGAGCCTC
>NZ_JAFAVV010000890.1 GCF_019242285.1 Bradyrhizobium sp. | reverse complement strand
GAACGCCAGGTGCGGTGACCCCAATGGCGCCGAGACTGCACGGACGTACGATATACTGGAACCGACCCGAGATCCCGGTTGGGTTCTGAGTCACGAAGGCTACAATGTGCTGACCGAGACCGCGGTTGAAGCCCGCTTCGCGCTCGGCAACGGATTTTTGGGAACGCGAGCCGCGCGCGCGGTCAGTCGCGGACCGACCTGGGTTAGCTGGCTCGGCTACATCAAATGGGCCTCGTGGCCGCGCTGCTACGTTGCCGGCCTGTTCGACAGGCCCAACACGGTTCCCCAGGTGCCTCAGCTCGTGCCCGTCGCCGACTGGTCGCACCTCCGGGTCGTGCTGGACGACGAGCCGCATCTTCTAAGGGACGGAGAGATCCTCGACAGCGTCCGCAGGCTCGACTTGCGCCGCGGCGTGCTCCTCGGTGAGATCAAGTACCGAACTCCATCGGGCGTCACAATCTCCGCCGGAGAGCTGCGGCTCCTGTCATTGGCGGACCGCGCGGTGGCGCTGCAGGTCGGGTGGCTCGCGCTGGACCGCGACGGGGTCGACGTGCTGCTGGAGGCCAATTTCCCCATGGCCGGGCTCGGCATGGAACCGCTGCGGCTGGATCAGGATCTCGGTGCCTGGCGCACGGAAGGCGGAGACAAGGCGGTCGCGATGGCGAGCGCCGCCACGTTGCGGGCCGAAGGCAGTCCGCTCGCCCCGGAGCGGCCATTCTCGCTACGGTGGGTCTGGCGCTGGCGTTCCACTGCGGGACAGGTCGTCGAACTCGATCGTGTCGTCGCGGTTGCGCGCGCGGACGGCTTGGCGGACGATCCTGCCGCGGTCGCCGAAAGGGCGCTGGCGCGGAGCGGTTCGCTAGGTTGGCGCGGCGTGCTCGCCGCGCATGAATCCGCGTGGAGAGAGCGCTGGCTCGCGGGCGATGTCACCATCGAGGGCGACGAAGAGGCCCAGAAGGCGCTGCGCTTCGCGGTGTACCATCTGACCAGCGCTGCCAACCCGGACGACGAGCGTGTCTCGGTCGGTGCGCGCGGCCTCACCGGCGACGCCTATTTCGGCCACGTGTTCTGGGACACCGAGATCTACCTCTTGCCCTTCTACACGGCGGCGTGGCCGGAGGCCGCGCGCGCAATGCTGATGTACCGCTTCCACACGCTGCCCGGCGCGCGCGCGAAAGCGGCACACATGGGCTGCAAAGGCGCGCTGTACGCCTGGGAGTCGGCCGACACGGGCGAGGAGGCCACACCCGAGCGGGTGGTGGGCCCCGACGGTGAGATGGTCGACATCTTGACTGGCAGAATGGAGGTGCACATCAGCGCCGACATCGCCTATGCGGTGTGGCAGTACTGGCGTGCCACGGGCGACGACGATTTCTTCCTGAGCGCCGGCGCGGAGATTCTGCTGGAAACTGCCCGGTTCTGGGCGTCTCGCGCCGTGGCGGAGGCGGACGGTGAACGGCACATCCGCCACGTGATCGGACCCGACGAGTACCACGAGGACGTGGACGACAACGCCTTCACCAACGTGATGGCACGCTGGAACATTGCGCGGGCGCTCGAGGCTCTGGACCGGCTGCGCGCACGCTGGCCCGACCGCGCCGCCGCGCTGTGCGACCAGCTCGCGCTCGCCGAAGACGAACTCGCCGACTGGCGCGACGCGGCCGTGCGAATCGTAACCGGGTTTGATCCGGCGACCGGCGTTTACGAGCAGTTTGCCGGCTACCACAAACTAGAGCCGATCGATCTGTCACTCTATGCCGACCGCAAAGTGCCGATCGACGTGGTGCTCGGCCGAGAGCGAACGCAGCGCTCGCAAGTGGTCAAGCAGGCCGACGTGGTGGCGCTGCTCGCCTTGCTGCCAGGCGAGTTCCCCGGCGCGGCGGCGGGGGCGAATTTCCGTCACTACGAGCCTCGCTGCGGGCACGGCAGCTCGCTCAGCGCCGGCATCCATGCGCTGGTGGCCGCACGGCTTGGCGACACGGACGTGGCGCTTCGCTACTTTTACCAAGCCGCGGCTGCGGACCTCGAACTCGACCCCACCAGCTCCGGCGGGATACGGATCGCCGGGCTGGGTGGGCTGTGGCAGGCCGTGGTGCTCGGCTTCGCCGGGCTCGATCTGACGGGTGACAGACCGGCGATCGAACCCAGGCTCCCACCCCGCTGGCGCTGCTTGTCCTTCCGCTTTTTTTGGAGGGGCCGGTCCGTTGGCATCCGAATTGAAGGCGGGACAGCGCAGGCCAAGCTGCTGGAGGGCGAGGCAATTGAGATACGGCTTGCCGGCGTCGAACGGAGTTTGAGCCCGGGCACTCTGCTGGAGGCGTCGATCTAGAGCATTTTGCGGGTTAGTCTGGACGCCCATGGCCGCAGTGGCGAAAGAACCCTGTCGGGTCCTGCGGGGTGACGGCGTCGAGGGCGGAGCCGCACGCGTCGTGCAGCGCGTCGACCGTGCGGGCAGCGGCACGGCGCAACCCGGCCTTCACCTTGGCCCAGCCGGGCTCGACCGGGTTCAGATCCGGCGAGTAAGCGGGCAGGTGGCGGTAAGCAAAGCCCGAGCGGTCCAGCAGCGTCCTGACCTGTGCGGCCTTGTGGGCAGGCAAGTTGTCCATGACCAGCACCGCATCGGGCTTGGTGCGGGGCAGCTCAGGCAGCAGCACTTGGTCGAGGTGGGCGTGGAACACGGCGGCATCGGTTGCTGCCTCCACGCTCATCGCACCCACGAT
>NZ_JAFAVV010000816.1 GCF_019242285.1 Bradyrhizobium sp. | reverse complement strand
GGCTGCGCGGCGCCAGCCCCATGATCGCGCGCAAGGTCGTTGTCTTTCCCACCCCGTTGCGTCCGAGCAGCGCCGCGCATTCGCCCGCTTGCACCTCCAGAGTGACGCCCTGCAGGATGTGCAGCTTCCCTATATGGACGTGGACGTCGTCGAGTCTAAGCATGGACCTCCTCCTCCTCGACGTAGTCCTCGTCCTCCTCGCGGCCGAGATAGGCCTCGCGCACGCGCTCGTCGGCGGCGATCTTTTCCGGGCTACCGGACGCCAGAATAGCACCTTGCGCCATCACAGTGATGTCGTCGGCGATCTCGAAAACGACCTCCATATCGTGCTCGATGATGATGATGTCGATCACCTGCGCAAGCTCTTGAATCTTGGTGACTGCACGTTCGGTTTCGGCCGGGCTCATGCCGCAGGTCGGCTCGTCAAGCAGCAGCAGCCGCGGCTCGGAAATCAAGGCCATGCCGATCTCGAGAAGCGCCACATCGCCGTAGGACAGCGTGCCGGCCTGCCGCCGTGCGAGCGCGGTGAGACCGATCTGCTCGAGGGTGCGCTCGACCTTTTCACGCGTATCGCGATCGCCCGAAGCGGCGCGGAACGGGTTCAAAAAGCGCTGACCGGCAAAGCCGGTAATCCAGAGGTTGTCCGCCACGGAGAGCTGCGGGAACACACTTTTGATCTGCAAGGTGCGTTTGATTCCAAGGCGACTGATCTGGTGCGGCTTGAGCCCGGTGATCTCGCGCTCGTGGAAGAACACACGACCTCCATCCGAAGTGAGCAGACCAGATATCAGGTTGAAAAAGGTGGTCTTGCCCGCGCCGTTCGGTCCGATGATGGCGTGCAGGCGCCCGCCCGCGAGGTTGAAGCTCAGCTTGTCGACGGCGATCAGCCCGCCAAATCGCTTCGTAAGGTTCTCGGTGCGCAGAACGAATTCGCTCACGGCTCGGTCCGCAACTCGGTTTCGACTGGCGGCGCCATGCCCCGCTCGGTGAGACGCATCAGCCGCTCGTGCCACAACCCTACGATGCCCTTGGGCGCAAATATCACGACCAGGATCGCCACCACGCCGACGATCAGAGAATGGTGTTCCCAGTGGGTCGATACGATCTCACGCACGACGATGAAGATGCTCGTGCCAACGATCGGGCCGAACAAAGTTCCGGCGCCGCCGACTATCGCCCAGACAACGGCCTCCCCCGACACGTGGTAGAACATGTACGTCGCCGAAGCATAACGACCGAAGAATGCGAACAGCGCACCGGCCACGCCGGCAAGAAATCCGGCCATCACAAACGCTATCAAACGCAGGAGATAGACGTTGAGACCGATCAGAGAAGCCCGCACATCGTTGTCGCGGATGGCGAGGAACGCCTTGCCGAGTGGGCTGCCGATCAAGCGGTGCATCAGCCAGAAGCAGAACGATACCGTTCCCAGGATAAAAAAGTATTGGAACGTGGGATCAGTAAAGCTCCAGTGCGTGCCGCCCAACGAGAAGGTCGAGGGTAGCGTGAAATTGATGCCGTCGTCGCCGCCAGTGAGCCATTTGTTGGTCAACGCGAGGAAGTAGAAGATCAGGGAGAACACAACGGTAATAATAGCGAAATAGTGCCAGGTCAGCCGCACGGCAAAGATCCCGGTTACCAGCGCCATTGCCATCGCGGCGACGATGCCGAGCCCGAATGCCGGCCAGAACGAGAGCCCGAAGTCGGAGACGCCGATTGCGACGCCATACATGCCGCAGCCGAAATAGAGCGCCTGTCCAAACGACAAGAGGCCGACATAACCGAACAACAGGTTGACGCTCGCAGCCAATAGCGACCAGATCAGTATTTCCGCGATGACGCTCACCCAAAAGCTGTTGATCAGCGCCGGAACCGACCAGGGCACCGAGAGCATGAACGCCGAGAGCATGAACGCCGTGAACACGGCCAACAGCGCGCGATTGATGGCGGCGGCGGAGGTCAACGGCTCAATCCTTTGAACAGGCCCTGCGGCCGCAGCAGCAAAACCGCGCTCATCAACACAAGCGAGGAAATGCGCGCCACGGTCGGATCAGCAACGCTCGAGATGACACCTTCGAGGACGGAGAGCAGGATCGCAGCCGCGGCGGTCCCCGGAAGGTTGCCGAGGCCGCCGATGATGACGGCCATGAAGCAGAACGGCAGTATGTCGACGCCACCGCGGAAGTCGACAGTCGTGATCGGCGCCGCCACAACGCCACCAACTGCGGCGAGCGCAAAACCGATCGCGAAGGTGAAGATGTAGACGCGATGTGCTGGAATACCCATCGCCACGGCCGTATC
>NZ_JAFAVV010000800.1 GCF_019242285.1 Bradyrhizobium sp. | reverse complement strand
TGCCGCTCCTTTTTTCGTACAGCACGTTGTCGAGTTTCGGCGCAGGCGGCTGCTGTGTCTCGACTGTCATCGCGACGGCGGGCGAAGCCATGGCATCTCTCCTCTGCTGGTTTTCTGCGGCGGGCTCGCCCTTGCTCACGCGAATGCGCTGAACCCGGTGATCGCCTTGCCCACGATCAAGTTCTGCATCTGGTAGGTGCCCTCGTAGGAATAGAGCGCCTCGGCATCCGCAAAGAAGCGCGCAACGTTGTAGTCGACGATAATGCCGTTGCCGCCGAGCACCTCTCGCGCCCAAGAGACCGTCTCACGCGCCTTGGCCGTCGTGAACGCCTTCGAAAGCGCGGCTTGCTGGTCCGTAAGCTTGCCTTCGTCCGCGAGCTGTGCCGTGCGAACCACCATGCCCTGGCAGGCAGTGATGTTGGCGAGCATCTTCGCAAGGAGGTCCTGAATGAGCTGGAACGAGGCGATCGGCTTTCCGAACTGCAATCGCTCCTGTGTATATTTGAGCGCGTGCTCGTAGGCGCCCATCGCGCATCCCGTCGATTCCCAGCCCACGTAGTACCGCGTCCCACGCAGTACGCGCGCGGTGTCGCGGAAGGACTGGGCGCCCGATGCGAGCCGATTTGCCTCCGGCACCCGGCAGTCCTTCATCGTGATCTGACCGTTCTGGACCACCTTGAGCGCCATCTTGTTCTGCATCTTCTCGACGCTGAAGCCGGGCGTCGACTTGTTCTCGACGATGAAGCCCTTGACCTGGTTGTCGGCGACGTCGCGCGCCCAGATGATCGAGACATCGCACCAGGGCGCGTTGCCGATCCACCGCTTCTGCCCGTTGAGGACCCAGGTGTCGCCTTCGCGCTTCGCGGTCGTGGTAAGGCCGCCACCCGCACCCGAGCCGACCAGCGGTTCGGTCAGGCCGAAGCAGCCGATCTTTTCCATGCGCGCCATAGGCGGCAGCCACTTTTGTTTCTGCTCCTGCGATCCGGCGATCGCGATCGAACCCATCGCCAGGAAGTTGTGGACGCCGAAGAAGGTCGCGAACGAGGCATCGACCCGCGCCATTTCCACCCCGATGAGCCCGACCAACAATTGATTGCCCCCGGCGCAGCCGTACCCCTGGATCCCAAGACCGCCAAGGTTCAGCTCCTTGACCAAGGGCACCAGCTCGAACGGGAACGCGTCCTCAACCCAGTACTTGTTGATGATCGGCGCGACCTTCGACTCCATGAACGTGCGTACCCTCTTATGGATCGCGCGCTCCTCAGTGTTCAGCAGGTCGGCGTAATGATAGAAATCACTGTCCGGCGTTGGAAGCTGCTTCGGTGCCGAAGGTTTAAATGCCGTGGCGGTGGCCATGTGAATTCTCCGTTCCTTCACCGTGCCTGCGTTGGCATCAAATTGGCCCGCATGCGCTGCGGGCGCCAGTAAAGCCCTGCAAATCGCGCATAATTCTTGATAAAGGACCGCGGATCCGCAGGTCGGATCTGGTACGCCGACGCGTGACTGTGATTTCTCGGCCGATGCCATAGAATTTCCGCAGGGTGAAGAACTCGCGGCTCGTGACGCAGATAAACCTGGCCAACCGAAGTCAATTCGGGAGCCGTACGCCGGAGCTGGCAGATGACGACGCAGACGCTTGACGGCGCGTACGCGGACGGCGGCTCTCAGGTCTTGTGGGAGGACGGCGAACGCGTGGTCAGCCGTGGCTGGCGACTGGACAACAACGGAGAGCGGCGAGCCGTTCTGCTCGTTGTTTCTAACGCAGACCATCCGTCCCGCTCAAGCCTCGATCGCCTGACCCACGAATTCGAACTGATGGATGAGCTCGAGGGCGCATGGGCAGCGCGGCCACTGGACCTCGTGCGCGACGCCGGTCGGACCATGCTGGTGCTCGAGGATGCGGGGGGCGAGCCCCTCGGTCGGCTGCTCAATGCGCCAGTGGAGGTCGGACGCTTCTTGCCCCTGGCTATCTGTATTGCCGGGGCTGTCGGCAAGCTCCACCAGCGCGGGCTCGTCCACAAAGACATCAAGCCGGCCAACATTCTGTTTGACGAGGC
>NZ_JAFAVV010000615.1 GCF_019242285.1 Bradyrhizobium sp. | reverse complement strand
AGGCAATAGTGCCCGTAGCTGAATTCGGCATATTCGGTCTTGCCGACGTAGACCCGCGGCACGAGCAACTCTTTCATCATTGCGACCGGCAACAGGCGATCGCCATCGAACTCGCCTTCGCCGAGATGCAGCCGCATCCATTTCGTCAGGTCTGCAACCGACGTGTTGAGCGCACCGGAAGCCATCGTGCAGATCGGCAGACGCAAGGCCGGCCGCCTGGCATCCGCGTCCATCATGTAGCACCGCGCCGCATGCTCCGATGTCTCGAGCTCGTCCAGCGAGAAGCTCACGGTCATCCCGAGGCGATCGCCGAACCGCGTGCGGATGAACGTCTGGTAGCTTTGGCCGCTGACGCGCTCGATGAGAAGGCCTACGGCGTTGTAGCCGAGATTGTTGTATTGCCAAGCCGCGCGGATATCGCGGCTCAATTCGAGATGGCGCATCGGCGCGAGCAGCTCCGCCGGCAAGCGGTCGCCGGGAAGATGCACCCAGTCGTGGCGCGGCAGGCCGAAGCGATGACACAGGAGGTCCAAAACCGTCACCCGCTCGGTCGCCACGGGATCGCTGAGGCGAAACTCCGGAAGATAGTCGCGCACGGGCTTGGTCCAATCGAGCCGCCCCTCGCCATGCAGCAGCGCAACGGCGCTGGCCGTGAACGTCTTGGTGATCGAGCAGATCACGAATTGCGTCGCCGCCGTCATCGGCAGGTTCGCCTCGACATCGCGCAGGCCATAGGCCCGCGTCAGCACGACCTGTCCGTCCCGCACCACCGCGAGCGCAACGCCCGGGACCTTCCAATCGGCCATCACTTCCGCGGCGAGATGATCGAGATCGGAGACGATCGCCTCGATCGACGGCGCTGCGGATGTCGGAGTCATGGCAAGGGTCCACTGCAAGCAGTTCTTCATAGCCAATAGAGGCATCGTGCGAAGCGCAGTCGGCGGATCGCGCCCTCGGCTCATCCGCCCTACAAGCTCTCAACCTTCCACCAGTTCCGGCCAGGGCACGATGGTCGACTTCACCGTCTTCATCGCCATCGCGTCCGCCACCGCCTGGCCGATGCCCTGCTCCGAGAACGGATAGATCGCCTGCATGTCGAGCCAGGGATATTTGTCGCGGGTGCGGTGGAGCATGTCGACGCCGAGCGGCAGGTCGTTGGCGGTGAAGCCCCAGGAGCCGAGCAGATTGAGGTCCTTGGTGCAGATGCGGTGCCACGAGGTCCCGATCGCACCGACATCGGTGAACTGGCCCATCTCGACATAGGTGCCGCCGTCGCGCAGCATTTCGATGCCCTCGGGGCCGGCGGTCGGATGGCCGGAGCAGTCCATCACCAGATCGGCGCCGAAGCCGCCGACGATGTCGCGCACGGCCGAAATGCGCGCCTGCGGCGTCTTCAGGTCCTCGATGTTGACGGTGGCCTCCGCGCCGAACTTGCGCGCGAGCGCAAGCCGCGGCGCTTCCGGCGCGCCGACGCAGATCACCCGTCCCGCCCCCATCTCCTGCGCCGCCGCGACCGCGAGAATGCCGATCGGCCCGGAGCCCTGGATCACCACCGTGTTGCCCCAGGAGAAACCGCCCGCCCGCGCGGCGCGGTTGAAGGCGCGGATGCAGGAGGTCAACGGCTCTGACAGCGCGCCGAGCCGCAGCGACATGTCGTCCGGCAATTTGTAGATCTTGGTGCCCGGCAGCATGTCGAGATCGACATAGACATATTCGGCCCAGCCGCCCCACAGATGCGGCGCCTTGTCGAAGCCGAGATAGCGCCCGTAATAGACCGGCGTCAGGCACTTGTTGGCGCTCTCGGGATAATGGACGCAGTAGTAGCAGCGTCCGCACGGCATCAGAGGCGGGATCATCACCTTGGAGCCGACGGAAAGCGGCTTGCTCATGAAGTCCGCGGTGAAGTCGCTGCCGCATTCGACGATGATGCCGCCGAGCTCGTGGCCGAGCGTGAACGGCCATGGCAGGGGTTTTGGCCAGTGGCCTTTGAGGATGTGCAGATCGGTGCCGCAGACGCCGCAGGCGCCGACCTTGATCAGCGCCGCCTTGCTGCCGACCTTGGGCCATGGCACGGTGCGGATCTCGGGGCTGGCGCCCGGACCCGAATGGGTGCAGACGCGGATATCCGGCATGGCCTTCTCCTGAGCGCTCGGTTCGTTGACATCGAGCTTATGAAAGGCCGGACGCAATTCCAACCGGGACAATGGACCGCCGCCGATCGCGGTGTGAGGCGCGTCGCGTCGCAGATGTGGAAAGCTTCGCATCACCACGCCCCGTCCGGGCGGATATTGCGATTGCATTGAGCCGACGGTCAGCCCACAAGTGTCCTCCAATGAGAAATGGGAGGACGAACGATGCCGGGGAGGCAGGTTTCACGCCGTGCGCTATTGGCCGGAATGGCTGCCACACCGTTCATCGGCAGCGCTGCGGCCCAGACCGGCTGGCCGAACCGTCCCGTGCAGGTGATGGTGCCCTATCCGCCGGCCGGCGGCGCCGACACCACCGCGCGCATCGTCTACGCAAAGCTCGGCACGATCCTGGGCCAGCAGTTCGTCGTCGAAAATCGCGGTGGGGCCGGCGGCACCATCGGCGAAGCCGTGGTGGCGAAGGCAGCCCCCGACGGCTACACCATCCTGCATGACGCCACCGCCTACTCGGTCAACGGCGCGCTCTATTCCAGCCTTCCGTTCGACTACGACAGGAGTTTCGATCCCGTTGCCCTGGTGTCGCTGGTGCCGAACATCCTGGTGGTCACGCCATCGGTGCCGGTGCAGACGCTCGCCGACGTCATCGCCTACGCCAAGGCTGCGCCCGGCGGCATCGACATGGCGTCGTCGGGAAACGGCACGCTTCAGCATCTGTCGCTCGAAATGTTCCGCTTCATGACCGGGGCCAAGGTCAACCACGTGCCCTATCGCGGCGGCGGCCCGGCGCTGAGCGACGTCATCGCCGGGCAGGTGAAATTCTTCTTCTCCAATGGAGCCTCGGCCGTCGGCCTGATCCAGGGCGGCCAGCTCAAGGCCATCGCCCACACCGGCAGGGGCCGGCTGAAAAGCCTGCCCGACGTTCCGCCGGCGTCGGACACGCTGCCCGGCTTCGAAGCCTATGAATGGAACGGCGTGTTCGTGCCGCACGGCACGCCGCCCGAAATCACACGCGCCCTCAACGGCGCGATCAACGCGGCGATCGGCGCGCCCGACCTCAAGCAGCGCTTCGAGCAACTCAACATCGAGAGCCGGCCGACCACGCCGGAAGAGTTCGGCGCCTTCGTCAAGGACCAGACCGGACGCTGGGCGAAGGTGGTGAAGGAAGCCAACATCAAGCTCGGCTGAGGCCTCGGCCCGGTGGCGGCCGAGCGAAGGATGCCGAGGCGGCGCTTTCATGCAATCTACACCACGCCGCCCGGCCCATCTCACTTCCAGCTAACCGGCGCGTTCCCCGCTAACCCTCCGTTAACCCTGACGGACGTAGGGTCGCCCAACGTGGAATAGCCGGCCGTCGGGGCAAAATGGCGTTGCCAAATACCAAAAAGTCAGTTCTTCCCGTCGCCGAGGAGCGGCGCCGCTTCCAGCGCGTCAAGGTGCACCTGCTCGGCCGCTACATGCTGCCGGACCGCCGCGAGTTTCCCTGCCAGATCATCAATATGTCGCCCGGCGGGCTCGCCTTGCTCGCCCCCGGCATCGGCAATGTCGGCGACCGCGTGATCGCCTATCTCGACCATATCGGCCGGGTCGAGGGCAAGATCACCCGCATCATCGACAACGGCTTCGCCATGACGATCGGCGCAACCGCGCGCAAGCGCGACAAGCTCGCCGCCCAGCTCACCTGGCTCGCCAACCGCGACATCCTCAATCTGCCCGAGGACCGCCGCCACGACCGCATCATCCCGCGCAACCCGATCGCGGTGCTCAGCCTCGAAGACGGCACCAAGATGACCTGCCGCATCATCGACATGTCGCTGTCGGGGGCCGCGATCGCCGCCGAGCACAGGCCGCCGCTGAAATCCCAGGTCATGCTGGGCAGGGTGGCCGCGCGCGTGGTGCGAAACCTCGAGGAAGGCTTCGCCCTCGAATTCGTCCATCAGCAGTCGGCCGAGACTCTCGAAGAGAGCGTTACCGCGCGGTAAGCGGTCCCACACTTCCGATCTCCGGACTTCTGCGGGCTTTGCAGGTCTGCCCGTGAGCGCGCGGGCCGCCCCACGGCGGCGCCGTCGTCCGTCGCGCAGGCATGGCGTGGTTAATGCACCCAGGCCTCGAACCGCATGAACCGCGCAACGGCGCGGCTTTCCCTGCTTAACGCTAAAATTTGAATCAACTGGAGTTGTCTCAAGTTTTATGCGAATTCGGTTCAAGTATAAATCGAATTAGCCGCGCGTTTTACTAGTATTCGTATCGAATGTACTTGAAATACTTAGCGGCGGCGCAAAAGCTTTGTGAGAGCGTGGTCCCAACAAAACACGGGGGCCACGACAATGTTCAAACGACGGGGTGCCGGATTGGCGGCGATCGCCATCCTGATGGGAATGAGCGCGGCGCATGGCGGCGACGAGCGGGTGCTGTTTGCAAGCCTGGGGGAGACGACGCGAGCGCCGATCGGCTGGGTCGAGTTCTGCAACGAGAATGCGGCCGAATGCGCCGGCGGCGCGACGCAGGCTCGCGACATCGTGATGACGCAGACGGCGTGGCGCGACCTGGTGCGCGTCAACCGCTGGGTCAACGACACCGTCAAGCCGATGACCGACATGGATCATTGGGGCGTGGTCGAGAGGTGGTCGTTGCCGACCGACGGCTACGGCGATTGCGAGGACTACGTGCTGATGAAGCGCAAGATGCTGATCGATGCCGGCTGGCCGCGCGAGGCACTGCTGATCACGGTGGTGCGCGACAGGAAAGGCGAAGGCCATGCGGTGCTGACGGTGAAGTCGGACAAGGGCGAGTTCGTTCTCGACAATCAGAACGAGAACGTCGTGGCCTGGACCGAGACCGGCTACCAGTTCGTCAAGCGCCAGTCGCAGACCAACCAGAACGTCTGGGTCTCGCTCGGCGACGTTCATCCGGCGGTTGCGACCGCCACCGCAAGGGACCGCTGACGCAAGAATACAAGGGAAATACGAGACACGCGATCCGGTCGCATCCCCACCCCTCCCCGTCCCAGATCGGATCGCGCGCGGCCAGCCTCTCCCCCAAGAGGCTGGCCGCAACTTTTTTGGGATCTGCGCGGCGACCGGCAACAGTCTCGGCCGCCATGGGTGAGCCGGCCGTCGCCACCGGTGGTGGAGCGCCGGAGCGCGGACATCGCCGATCGCGATGGCGCGCCGTCTTCGCGAGAATTAACCTGATGGCGGAGCGTCTTTCCGATCTTCCGCGACGGATGTGGTGGTCCCGATGGCAAAGTTCGACCAGAAGAAGCTGGTCCCAAAGCTGAATCAGAAGAAGCCGCCGCCGAAGCCGGCTGCGAAACCGGCCCCGAAAACGCTGATGCCGAAGTTCGACCAGAAGAAGCTGATCCCGAAGTTTCGCTAGCCAGAGCTTTTTCCGTTCCGATGGAATCGGAACGGAAGCTCCAAGAAGAACCGCAAAATACAGTACACCGTCGACAGAGCCTTCTACGGGCTACGCAACCGCATCGAGCGCTTCTTCAATCGTGTGAAAAACGCGCGACGCGTCGCCACCCGCTATGACAAGCTCATCGAGAGCTTTGCTGCCTTTGTGATCCTTGCCACCATCCGTATCCGGATTAAGTTTGTCCACACGACATAGTGGAGCGGCGCCAAGCCTTGGCAAGCGGCTTATCCCACTTAAACTACCTCGTACAGCACCTCCAGCGCCTGGCCGCCATTTGGCTGGGTGAAGTCGCCAGCGAGTTGTCCCGCAATCGACGCGACCGAGGTGGTGACGATGCCGGCCTGGACCAAGCGGCGCAGCGCAGCGTCTTCGGTCCGTCGCGAGAGCCCGCCGCACGCGTCGAGCACAATCTGAACGTCAAAACCCTGGGCTGCTGCCGACAGCGCGGAATGCTGCACGATGATCTCGGTTGCGACGCCTGAGATCAGCAAGGTGCGCCGATTGACCGCGAGGATGGCCGCGCGGCTCGCTGCGTCGGTGAACGCGTCGGTCGTCTTTCGCATGTGCTGTGGCAAGGGGCCGAGCGCGGCGGCAATCTCCGATATAACGACCGCCTCGCCGCCCTCGCCCGGCGCCGTCGTCACGATGGTGGCCATGTCGAAGAGCTTTGCGAGCTTCGCAAGGCCGGCCACGGCGCGGCGCAGAAGCGCAAGCTCGTTCGTCACGCCGAGTTCGACAATGCCGGATTGCAGATCGGCAAACAGAACCATCGTTCCGGACGGATCTATTGGCGCATAGTTCATGGTAGGGTTCCCTTCAGTTGCTCGAGCACCGTTTCGATTTCGTCCGCGATCTGCCGACCACTGAGCTGCGACTCGGCGACCATCAGCGCGCCGCCGCCAAGCAGCAGAAGCGCGCCCGCAATCGCGAGAGCGGGGGGCAGCCAGGTGAGGCGACGGCCGGTTGCCGCATCGAGCGGGATCGAAAGACACGTCAGGACGAAGATCACAATCGCGGCGTATAACAGCAAGATTGACCCCTCCGCATAACGTGCGCGCGCAGCATGCCGTTCGAGAGAGGTGCGGAGCTGTGCCGTGGTCAGGCCGGTGCGCTCCCAGGTGCGATCATGAACTATGCCGGCAAGGAAGCGGGCGCGATCGACCACCCGGGCCATTCGCACAAGCGCGGACGCGGCGAGCGAGGCGGATGCGAGAATCAGCAGCGCTGGCGTGACCATCGCGGAAATTGCCGCGACCGACGGCTCACCAATCGAGTTGCCCATGCCGCAGCCTCCGGCCTTTGGTTGTGCAAGCGGTATGCCACGCGCATGTCACGGTTCACGCTCCGCGATTGTGCCGACGCCAGTCTAGTGAGCGACCGCCCGGATCGGCTATGTTCAGAACGCCGCCTTTTTTGATCGCGCGTCCAGACCGAAGAGAAAGTGATCGCATGCCATTGATCGGCGAGCCAGTCGATGCCGTCTCTGAAGTCCTCGAACTCGTGCGGATGCATGCCGAGCTCGTGTGCGCCAACGACTTCAGGGCGCCTTGGGCCTTCAGCTTCCGCAAACCCGTTTCGCATTTCCACATTGTCGAGAGCGGGAGTGCTTGGCTCCTCGTTGACGGGAAGACAAGCCCTCTCCGAATACGCAGCGGCGACGTGATCTTTCTTCCCCTTGGCGCCGGCCATATCCTTGCGAGCGAGGCGAAGCTTAAGCCTGTTCCGATCGAGACGTTGATTCCCTGCTATCAGGGAACGATCTATCGGCAACCGGGGTATGGCCGGCAGACTCACATCGTCTGTGGGCAATTCACCTTCGGTGGCGTGCTGGCGCCGCGCGCTCGAATGGCTGCGACTGACCTCTCATTTTATGATCGAGGAGACAAGGCACCCCCGTCCAGGTTCGGCAATGGTGGTGACGCGGCTGTTGCATCTTTTGTTTGCTCAGTCAGTACGGGAGCAGGCCGCTGGTCGGCCCTCGAAGCTCGGCTGGATGAGCGGTCTGATCGACCCACAGATCGGGCGCGCGCTGTCGGCAATTCACACCGATCCAGCACGGCGTTGGTCGGTGGCTGATCTCGCCGGGATCGCGCGCCTGTCGCGGTCCGCGTTTGCGGAGCGTTTCGTCGAACTGGTCGGCGTGTCGCCGCTGCGCTACGTCACGGTGTGGCGCCTTGATCTCGCGGCAGATCATCTGCGCTCCGGCTCAGCTAGCATCAGCCAGATCGCGCATCAAGTGGGCTATGGATCGGAAGCGGCGCTGACGCGCGCGTTCAAGGCACGCTTCAAAGCCACGCCCGCTCAGTTCCGACGCCGTCGCAATTCAGTTCTTCGCCGGTGATCGGAGCGAGCCGGTGGTTGTCATAGGGCAAGCCCGAGAGAAATAGCACTGGCCAACTCCAAATCAACTTGACCAATATCGCTGGCTCCAAGCGATCCGCACAAAGGATAGCAGAAATGTCGTCAGAGGATGGGTTCGGCTGAGCCGAACCCCGAAGGACGGCACCGCCGCTCTCAGTCCGCGAAACAGGTCCCGAAACGCCAGCGGGAGCCGCGCGGACAGGGACGCATCGGCCGCGACCCGGCCGGGCATTCGTTCCTGATGCGCGGGCTGCCCCAGCCATCGACGACGCAGGCACCTTGCGATGTCGCATGGCAACCGGGACCGCAGCCGTCGGCGGCATGGGCGGCATCCCCGACGATCAGCGCGCCGGCGGCGAACAGGAGAAGGCAAATCTTTCGCATGTTTTTTCCACCTGGTTGGTCCGGCCGAAATTGTCGACCCGCGTCGAGAGCACGCAAGTCCGGGGACTGTCCGCCCGTTCAAGTCCAGCGGCATCAAGCCGCCATCCGCTCCCAGGCGATGTTGTGCGCCTTCAGCACGCGCCGCGCCTGGGCCAGCGCCGCGCGGGCTTCGCCGAGCGACAGCGTGCCATTGATGACACGGCAGATCTTCAGCAGCCTGGCGCGCACGTCCGCCGGCAATTCGTGCGGGATCATGTCCTCCCATTTCAGCCAGCCGCCCCGGACGTAGAGCTGCAGCAACGCGCGGTTGGCGGTCTCGTCGTCGGAGCCGAGCAGGTCGAGCAATTCGTGCACGCTCTTGTCCTTCACGGCCTGGCCCGGATCCCTGCGCGCCGCCTCGATCTCCTCCCAACGGGACTTCAGGCGCGCCACTTCGTCCCGCTCCGCGCCGACGCGCTCCAGGTAACGCGCCGCGCGCCGCCGCAGGCGTTCGCCACGCCAGCGCGCCAGGAAATTCGAACCCGATAGCTCGTCGGCCTGCTCCGAGAGGCGCTGGCTGTAGCGCGAGAGCTCGTCGATCTCCTCATCGCGCCGCGTCATGCGGCTTGCGAATTCCTCCGGCGTGAGCTCGGCAAGCCGCACTGCTTCCCGTCGTTCGGCCTCGCGTGCGGACCAGCGCCTCGCCGCTGCGACCATGGCGCGGACCGGCCGCCGCAGCAGCAGCACCGCAATGATGAAGGCGAGGCCCCATCCGAGCTCGGCCACTACGGAATGGCGCGCGGGCTGGTCCGCCGGTTGCGCTGGCTGCGCCACTTGCGCCGTCACTTTCGGGGCCGTGCTCTGCGGCTGCGCGGAAACTTGCGGCACGGAAGCCGGTGGCGTTGCGGGCGCTAAGTGTGGTGCCGGCGACAGTTGCGGCGCGTGGGAGGCCTGCGGCGCCGAAGGCGGTTGCGGCGCCGGTGCCAATGGCGGTGAAAGTGGACCCGCCTGGGAGGGATGCGCCGGCCTGGCCGGCAGGATCGGCTGCACCGCGTCCGCATGGAGCGCCGCGCAATTGCTGCTCGCCCAATCGGTGTTCACACCGCCGCGCAGGGTGCATGGCGGCAAATTCGGCGCGGCGACCTCGATGCGCGGCGGCGGGCTGACGACCACCTTGCGCACGACATGGGGCGGTGGAACCACGATGGCCTCGTGGCGGAAGGGAGGCGGGCAATCGTCCGGCCCGTCCTCCTCCCAAGGGCCGTGCGGCGCGCCGACATATACGTACCTGGTCATCGCCGCATCCTTGCAAGACCGCCAACGTCGCCTGGATGAACTGGCGCGCGCTCCGGCCGGTTCCGGTCATGGGGGCAAATTTTGCGGCCCCGCCGGAAACAGGCCGTGCGAGCCTGAAATGCAGTCATCGAATATAGGACGAAACAGCTTCCGCCAAGGTTCGATCGTCAATACCTGAAGCACTGTGCCAATCCGGACACGATTGGCCGCAATGCAGGGTGGGCGAGCGGCCCGGCCCGCGCGCCGGTCGAGCTCAAGCGGGCGCCGGCTGCCACGCGACCCGATGCATGTTCAGCATCTGTCGCGCCTGCGCCAGCGCGGCCCGGGCCTCGTCCAGGGCCAGCGTGCGGTTGATGGTTCGGCAGATCTTCACGAGCTTGTCGCGCAGCTCGACGGGCACGTCTTGCGGGAGCAGCTCCTCCCATTTCAACCAGCCGCCGCGCGCGTAGAGCTGGCGCAGTGCACGCGTGGCGGTCTCGTCGTCCGAGCCGAGCTCGTCGAGCAGCGCGTTGACCTTCCCATCGCTCACCAGCGCGGCACTCGGTGACGTCGGCACGGGCCCGCGCGCGGGCGCTCCTGCCGGCACCATGCCGACCGGGTCGGCAACGGCGGCAACCGCGGGGCGCGCTGCAATCCGCAGATGACGTCCACGCGCCGCCCATTGGCGGACCAGGGCCAAGGCACGCGTCAGCGGGCGTCGCGCCCAACCAAGCGCAAACACTGCTCCGAGCACCAGGGCGACACCCCATCCCAGCTCGGCAACCACGTGAGACGGCGCAGCGTCGTTCGCGGCCTGCACGGTGAGCGACACGAACTGAAGATTGGCGCTGGGAAGCTGGCCGGCCGATGGCAGCGCGGCTCGCGTCGGCTCCTCATGAAGCGCTGCGCATTTGTTGCTCAGCCAGTCGATGCCGATGCCCGCACGTGGCGCGCATCGCTTGGTGGGATGCACCGCGCAGGAATTGCCGGACCACTTGGTGTTGACCCCGCCGTGCGGCGCGCATGACGGCAGGCCGATCGTGGCACGTGGCGGTGGGCCGCCGGTATCGGCTGGCAGACTCGCTGCCGGCAAGCGGACGTTCAGATGCCTCGACATCGTCGCACCCCGGACACTTCCGTGTTGCCGGGTGAGCCGGCCCGCGCTAGGTGCCGGTTCGTGCGGCAACAGCTACACGCCCCCGCCGGTATTTTGCGACAACAACGCGATGCGCGTCCATAGCCTTCTCGATTTCCGCCTGCCTTGCGACAGCGATTGGCGCGCGGCCGCGCGAGACATACCGGCTCACCGCACGCCGGAATTGCAGACGCAGCATCGACACGCTGCCGTCCCCAAGTTTATTGCCGCCATCCGTCCGAACCGGCACGCGGATTGCAGCGCAACATGCGGCCCACCTCGGGCTGGAATTCGGCAGGTGAATGCAATGCCCTACTTCAATTTCGATCTCGTGACCGATGAGAGGCTGGACTGCCAGGGCGGCATGATTCTCGAGGATACCGATGGCGCCATCGACAAGGCCAACAGCCTTGCAAGCGAGCTTTCCATCGCCCGTCCCGAGCTGCTGGCGAAGGGATACGCCGTGCGCGTCACCGACGAAAAGAGCCGGGAGCTGTATCGCAAGCAGGTCGCGCCCTGAAGGCTCGCGGCTCAGCGCCGCCCGGTCGATGCCAGCAGCGCTTCACGCTCCGGCGGGGGCATCGCGAGCACGCGGCGGCGGGCGACGAAGCGCAGGAGGGCAAAGCCCAGCAGGAAGACGATCGCCTTGCTGACGATGCCGAAGACCGGCATGACCAGCGCCCATGTCGCGATGTCGAAGCTCGTGGCGACGACGGCATTCACCAGCGCGGAAACGAACATCAGGCCGGCCCATAGCAGGCCCACGATGGCGGCAATGTCGGGCACCACCTGCTGCGCAATGGCCGGCAGATAGCGGTTGAGCCAGCCCGGCTTGAGCATCACGATGCCGACGATCAGATAGATCACGCTCGGCTTGAACAGCACGAAGCGCGGGTCATCGGTGAGCAGCGTCGCCATGCCGGCGGCGACGACCAGAAACAGGCTCAACCACTCCATCGTCGCGATCGGCCTGCCGCGCGCGAGTTGGAGGCCGATCTGCGTCAGGCCCATGGCGATGCCGAGGCCGATCGCCAGATAAGTGTTGTGGGTGAGCAGGAAGACGCCGACGAACAGGATCGTCGATCCCAGGTCGAGCAGCAGGAACTTCACGCCGTTCAGAAAATCTCGCATCGGATGCCGAACTCCCGCGCCTGCTCCCTGTCGTTTCGCCCATCGAGAGGCCGCGATCCAGGGTAGCGGCGCCTGCGAGCTGTGCCAGATCGCCCAGCTTCGGCGCGCATCGATTTCCGGAATCGACCAGCCGAATCGTCCGCACCGAGGAAACGGCGGGAGCGCTCCTGGTGGCATACGGCCGGAGTATAGCGGCTGGGGCATGGCTGCCTTCGCCTCCTGCCCCTTTTCAGCCTCTATTTTGGCATGTTAATTGACAAAATCTTTGCCTTGGCGCCCAATTTACGGCCACCCCGCGTTGAAAGCGTGATGCAGTGCCGGTTGCTTCGGGTCCTGCGCGGACGCGCCACATCCGGCGACCGCGCCTTCGAAATCCATTCATTGTTGCTGGGGTATCCGATGATCCCGATCGCACGACACATTCCGCCCTCGACCGGCATCTCCCGCATCGGCAGCCAGCCGATCGCGCTGGCTGCGGCCACGCTCCTGCTGATTCTGGCTGGTGGGGGCATTGCGCTCTGGCGCGCCCATACCGGGTCGGTGCCCGAGAGTGATCGCGTGGTTGCCACGCGGCAATTGCAGGCGCGCGCCACGCAGGCCTCGGAGCAGCTCGTAGAGAACACCAAGGGCCTGGCTGCCACCCAGCAGGAATCGATCGACCAGCTCCAGATGGTCCAGGACCAGTTGCAGACCATGCGCCGCATGCTCGCCGCGCAGCAGTCCGACGCCAAGCGCCTGTCGGATCAGGTTTCCGGCCTCACGGAAGCCGTCGAGGGTCTACGGCAGTCCTTTGCCAGCGTGCAGCCGTCGGAAGTGGCCAGCTCGCCAGCGGCGCGCAATCACGCGGTGCGCAGCCGAGCGCACGCGCACAGCCATCAAACCGCGCAGCCTAAGTCACGCAAATCAAGGGGCTAGCCAAGTCCCCGCAGTTCCCCGGATTGACCCATAGGCCGCGTCGCCGGAAATTTCCGGTGCGATTTGTGAAATGGATCACATTTGCCGGGGCAATTCCCGGGCATTCTAAAGGTCACCGGAAGGCGTCAGCCGATTTCAATTTCCGGGGCTGGCAAGGTCGTTGGCGGCATACTGCGCCGACGACCTTGTTATTTTTACCCTCATTTTTTTATTCCCTCGGGCCGGCTGTTGTTATTTGCCGTACCTCACGGGCTTCTGACTCGCGATTCCATCGCATTTGTTCCGTGAATTCCCCGTGATTTTACGGATCGCTGCGAAGAGCAAAGCCGATGTCGCCGAGGTCGAAGCGCCGAAGGCCGCGCTCGAGGCCAACTACAAGGCGGCGGAGTTCAAGATCTATCCGGAAGCACCACACGGCTTCCAGCCGAGCCGCGCTTGCCGCCATGGCCCGGCTCCCGTCTCACTCGCAGACCTGAGTGGCGCGCAGCCGCCATCCGTAGCGGGTATGGACGCGCTGGCGCACGACGTAACAGCCGTTATAACCGCCATCCTCGTTCCCATAATAGGACTGGTCGTAATACGGGTAGGAGTCGTCGTAGTAGTCCCCGTAGTCGTAGGGATAAAAGCCGAGGCCGACGGCAACTCCCGGGAAGAAGCCGTGGTGATGATGGAAGCCATGAAAGCCCCCACCATGGAACGCCACGCCGCCACCATGGAAGGCCGGCCCGCCACCGTGGAAGGCCGGGCCGACGCCGCCCGCAAACGCCGGAACGCCGCCACCATGGAAGCCTCCGCCGCCATGGAACCCACCGAAGCCGCCACCGCCATGAAAGCCGCCACCACCGAAGCCGCCGCCGCCGTGGAAACCCCCACCGCCGAAGCCGCCGCCTCGCGCCGACGCTGCGGTGGGAGCAAGCGCGCCGACGGCAGACGCCGCCAGCAGCGCAATCATCGTTTTGCGTAACATCATCAATTCTCTCCGCTTCCGATCGCCGCCTCCTGCTCCTCGTTCGGGACGATCCGACGGTATATCTAGGTCGGCAGTCCGGCCGCCGCTCGACAAATTCGGCTCACGTCTGCGCGACGGCATCCGCAGCCGCCATCACGTGGCGCTGGCCGCGCCCAGGAAGCACGGAGATCTGCTGAATAGCGGGAGGGCGACTAACCCGGCGCTGCAGCCTGGTTCAGCGGGGGAGCGGCATCCTGCGGGCCGATCTCGGTCTCGCGGGTGCGGTCCTCGAACATGCTGACGAAGAGATGGGAGTCGTCCTCCGCGCCGCCGATCTGGAGTCGACGCACCGCGACCGTACGCCGGCCGCGCCGCGGATTGTCCATCGTGTCGATGATCGGCCTGGGCTGCTGCCCTTGCGCCAGCATCTGGCGATCGCGGCGCTCGATCAGTTCGGCAGTCGCGGGCGCAAACAGTTCGCGGGCGGTCTTGCCGACGATTTCGGCGCGCGACATGCCGATCATTTCCTCGGCAGCCCGGTTGACGAAAACGTAGCGAAGGTTGCGCGCGTCCTTGGCGATGATGCCTTCGGGAATGTTCTCGATCAACGTCGCCAGGAAGCGTTCGGTTCGTTTCAGGATGCGCTGCCGCTGGCGTTCTTCGGTGATGTCCTCATGCATCGCGCCCCAGGATCCGCCATCGATCGGGGTCTCCTGAATGCGGATGATCCGCTGGTCGCGCAACGTGACCTCGACCGTGGTTGGCTCGCGCTTGCTGATGCGCTTCACGATCGCGGCAGCATGCTCGGCGGCGTCGCCGGCGAATTGTCCGCTGTCGACGCCATGCTGCAGCACTTCCTGGAGCGAAGACCCCGCCTTGATGGTCTCGGGCAGCCAATACATCTTCCGATAGCGCTCATTGATCGCGATCACCGTGGCCTTGGAGTCGAGCATGATCATGCCCGCCGGCATGCAGTCGATCGCGGCGGTCAGTTGCCACTTGGTCTCGAAGTACTTGTCGGAGAAGCGGCCGAGATCCGCCAGCGCCGTGTCACGCTGTTCCGTGACGGCGAGCTCGATCTGCTTCAGCTCGAAGGTGCGGGCGACGGCGTCGCGAAAACTCTGCATCGCGGTGGCGAGCTGCCCGATCTCGTCGCCGCGGTAAGCATAGGGAATCTCGCGGTCGATTTCGCCGCGGGTGATCCGATGCGAGGTCTCTATGATGTGCGAAAGCGGCGCGATCACGGAATGGCGGACGATGTAGAGGTTGCCTCCGGCAAACAGCAGCAAGACCAGCCCGAGCAGGAACAAATATCCGTTTGCGGACTGTCCTAATCCCCGCAACACGGCGGCCTCCTCCGCGCGCTCATGGTAGTTCCTGGCCAATTCCTCGAGATCGAGATTGAGCTGGGTTCGGAGCGCACGGTTCGGTTCGTTGTCGCCCCAGGCGCGCGCCGACGCCGGGCCGATTTCGGTTCCCCGGCGCGCCAGCTCCTTGCGAAAATCGATGAATTGCAGGATCCGCTCCTTGAACGGCGGAAACTGCCCGTTGCCGCTCATCGCCTCCTCGAGCTCGGCGGTCGCCTCCGCAAGCTCGTGGTTGCGCCGCAACAGCTCGTCGGCGAAATGCTTCACCGTGGTCCGGTCGGTCGACATGTAGATGCCGCGCGATTCCATCACGATGGCGTAGATGAGCGCGTTCACGCGCCCGATCTGGATCGCGGCCGTCCCCGAGCTTGCCGCAAGCTGCCGATAGCCGCCCTGCAGCCGCGCCGACTGCACCGACATGATCAGGACGCAGGCGGTGATCGCGACCGACAGCGCGACGATGCCGTAGAGCTTCTCGGCGAGGCTGAGCTCGTCGACCCAATCGAGAAACATCCTGACCGGCCACTTGGTCCGTAGGTTCTCCGTGATCTTCCGACGTTCGGCATGGGGCGCGGCAGCCTGCATCAAACCTGCTCTTTCCGGGCGTGAAGAAGGTGTCTAGCTGCCGCGCGGCTATCACCGCCTTAATGCCGGCGTCCGTACTACTACAGACGTGCTTGACCGGAAGGATCGTTACTGCTCGGCTTTCTCCGCGGGCCACGACGAAGGACGTACAGCCGATGCGCAAACTGATCGAGTTCGACGAGGACACCTTCGCCAAGCTGAAGCAGCTCGCGCGCGACCGAATGGCGACGTTCCAGGAGCTCGCCGACGAGGCCTTCGCCGATCTCATGAAGAAGCACGGAATCCCGGTCGACCTGAAGGCCGCGCTGCGCAAGAGCGCGGCCCTCGAGAAGGAAGGAAAGAAAGCGGACTCGGCGCGCAAGTCCGGCGCGCGTCGAAGCCTCAGCCGATCTTCCTCAGGCCATTCCTGAAGCGCGGGCCGTTGCGCCTGTAGGACTGCACGGGATATTTCGCCTCCTCGGCCTGGTCGGGATCGAGGGTGCGGATCACGCGCGCCGGCGCGCCGATGATGAGCGAATTGGCGGGAAACTCCTTTCCCTCGGTGACGACCGAACCGGCGCCGACGATGCTGCCACGGCCGATCTTCGCACCGTTCATCACGATCGATCCCATCCCGACCAGCGCATCGTCCTCGATGGTGCAGCCATGCAAAATGACGTCGTGGCCGACCGTGCAGTTCTTTCCGACCATGAGCGGAAAGCCGAGATCGGTATGGCAGGTGCAGTTGTCCTGCACGTTGGACCCTTCCCCGATCTCGATCCATTCGTTGTCGCCGCGCAGCACCGCGCCGAACCAGACGCTCGCCATGCTCCCCAGGCGAACCTTGCCGATCACGGCCGCGGTGTCGGCGATGAAGTATTGGCCGTCGTCGGGAAGTTCGGGCGCCAGCCCGTCGAGTTCGTAGATCGCCATCGAGATCTCCTGTTCACCGGCGACCTTGGCATGGCGGAACGAAGCATTTCAAGCCGGCCCGCGACCAAGGGCGGCGGCGTGAACCTCAGGCCAGAAAACCGGCGGCGCGCAGCGTCATCAGGAAGAAGGTGCCGGACATCAGGCTCCAGAAGCCGGCAATCACCGTTGCGATCATCACGAATTCGAAACGGCGCCGCTCGAGCTGCACGCCGCGCAGCGTATTGCGCATGATGATGAAAGGCGCGGCGAACACCAGGAACGGGACGGCCGCGAAACGGTGCGGCGTAATTCCCTCCTGCAACAGCCCGAAGCCGGCGGGCCGCCGCGCAAAGGCCTGGAAACCGCTCGTCAGGGCGCCGGCCAACGCGAAACCGAGGCAGAGGGAGAACAGGGAATTCAGCGCATCGGGCGACATTGGCGAACTTCCGCAACCTGAACTGACCGCCCTCCTCCTTTGGCAAAATCCCACTCTCCGCGCCAGATCATCCCTAAGAAAGGGTTAATCGGCCGAACGGAACCTCGTGAGGGGCGGCGATGGCCGACGAAAATCCTCCGCGAAAACGTGGCATATTCGGCGCTGATTCGGCGTGCATGCCGGACGCCGTTCTCCGGCCATGGGTGCCCGTTCATGACGATGTTCTCGCCTCATTCCCGCGCGCGAGACTGGACCCGCCGTGGCCACGTCCTCCCGATCCTGATCGCAACCGCGTTGACGGCCGGAGCCATCGCGCTCGTGCTCTATCTGTTGTGGCCGACCTGGGGCGTGAACGGATCGAGCCTGCCGGAGCGGCTGCCGGTGAGCGTCGGCGGGACGCTGTTCAACGCGCCGACCGCCGCGATCCGCGTGAAGATCCAGCGACACTCCGGTGCGCAGGAGCGGATCGATCTCGATTTCAGCTTTCCTTCGCTCGAGCCGGCGGAAGCGCCCGGCGAAGGGCTGAAGGAAGCGCCGCGGCATGCGAACGCTGAGCTGGCCGGCGAAGCGACGCCGCCGATCGATCGCATCTTCCTGTCGATCGCGGCGAATGCCGGTGCGCCGGCGCCGGGCATGCTCGTGAGCAGCATCTATCCGCGCTATCTCGCGCTCAATGAGGTGCCCGTCACGGACGGCCTGAGCATGCGCGCGTTTCGCGACGGGACGCCCTATGGCGGCGAGGATCTGTTCCACGCCGCCACGCCCGAGTTCACCGCGCGCTGCTCGCGCGATGCCGCCACGCCCGGCATGTGCCTGAGCCAGCGCCGCATCGACGGCGCCGACCTCACCTTCCGTTTTCCGCGGGGCTGGCTCACGCAATGGCGCGACGTCGCCGGCGCGATCCAGCGGCTGACGCTTGAGCTGCACGGCGCGCGGTGAGCGGGCCCGTGCCGCCGCTCAATCCGCATAGCTGTCGATGACGGCGTCCGCGATCGCCCGCTTGGTGATAATGCCGACGACATCATCGATGCGCGGCCGCGCCGTGCCGCGGAACGCCACCGCGGCGCCTGCGCGATGGCGCTTCAGCCTGGCGAAGACGAGGCTCAAGAGGTCCTGCTCGCGACAGATCACGAGCCGGCGCTCGACATAATGCTCGACCAGGACATCTGGATTGCTGCGCGATTCCAGCCACAGCCCGGAGCGCGGCGGGATCAGCCCCACGACGCGCCCGTCCCGCTCGACCACGATGGCACGCAGGTCATCGGTATCCTCGTCGCGCATGGCCTGCTGCAAGGTCGTCCCGGCCTTCGCGATGATGAAACGGCGCTCCATGATGTCCTGCGCCTGCTTCACCAGATAGAGGTTGATGTGGCGCTCCTTGGGGATGCGGTGGCCGCGGTGGCGCAGCTTGATGGTGTAGATGGTCTCGCCGATCAGCGCGCGCCGGACGCCCGCGGCGAGTGCGACCGCGACGATCACGGGAACGATGATCGCGTAGTCGCGCGTCATCTCGAACACCATGACGATCGCCGTCATGACCCCGCCGGTGCCGGCGCCGACGACGGCCGCCATGCCGATGATCGCGGCCGACGGCAGGCTCAGGCTGGCATGCGGCAGCAGCGCCCCGAACGCCGCGGCAAAGGCTGCGCCGAGCGTCGCACCGAGATAGAGCGAGGGTGAAAAAATGCCGCCGGAGGCGCCGCTGCCGAGGCTGACCGTGGTGGCGACCATTTTCAGCACGAACAACAGCGCGAGCAGCCCCGCCGCGGTCATCTTCTGGTCCAGGATCGACTGGATCACCGAATAGCCGACGCCATCGACATAGGAATGGCCGAAAGCATGGGTGAGCGCCACCATCATCACGCCGATGATGGCCATCCCGACGATGTTCTGGATGTAGTCGCCACCCGGCAGCTTCGGAAAGCCGTCCTCCATGAACACGAGCAGGCGGATGAACGCCCATGCGGCGAGGCCACAGAGCAGGCCGAGCAGCACGAAGCCGATCACCTCTCCGACCGCCAGCGATCCGGCCAGCGAGAATTGCACGTCGGGCACTGCGAAGGCGGGATCAGGCCCGATCAGCAGCCGACCGATGGTCGTCGCCGCGCCGGTCGCCACGACGACGGGAAGGAAGGTGCGGTTGGAGACTTCCGGCAGCAGGATCTCCAGCGCGAACAACACCCCGCCCAGCGGCGTGTTGAAGGTCGCGGCGATGCCGGCGCCTGCGCCGGCCGACAACAGCGTGATCTTCTGCGACGTCGACAAGCCGATGAGCTGGGCGAAGGCGGAGCCGAGCGCCGAGCCGATCTGGATGATCGGACCTTCGCGTCCCACCGCAGCGCCACTGCCGATCGAGAGCGCCGAGGCCAGCGCTTTCACCAGTGCGACCTTGCCGCGGATATTGCCATGCTTGTAGAAGATCGCGTCCATCACCTCCGGCACGCCGTGGCCCTTGGCTTCGGGCGCGAAGCGCTTGACGATGAACACGACGATCAGGCCGCCGATGATCGGCGAGAGCAGGACAAAATCGCCGAACCGGCTCGGCCCCTCGCTGACATTCGCATCGTAGAGCAAGCTCAGCCGGCCGTTGTAGAAGGCGTTGTGAACGAAGGCGATCAGCGCGCGGAAGGCGACTGCGCCGAGGCCCGTCATCACCCCGATGACGAGCGCGAGGCCGCACAGGGTCAGCAGGCTGACCCGCTTCTCCTCATGGATCGGCTTCGGGTTGCTGGCAATGACGGCGCGGCTGTCTTCGGAAGCAAGGACGGCGGGCATTCGGATACACGATGTTGCGAAACGACTGAGGCTACGCATACACGAACGGGCCGCCGTGAACAGCGGTTCCTGCCTTCGCGACGGTGCGCGGCCAAAAACTAGGCAGCCGGACGCGCGAGCAACGGCCAGTGATAATCGGGGAGCGGCAGGGCGTCGGCGATCTCCCTTCCGATCGCAAGCTTGGCCAGGCCCGGCACCGCAAACGTCCTGATGACGAGATTGCGGAAAGCCAGGCCGGCCCGCGTTTTCGGCGCGAACGCGCCGGCAAAGCGCTCGGCGCCGCGCTGCTTGGCGCTGATATAGCCGCGCAGCCGCGCCTCGTATCGCGCAAAGGCTCGGGCATGATCGCTTTCCGCGGCGGCGAGCTCGCCGGCCAGCACATACGCCGAAATCATCGCCAGTGCCGATCCCTGCCCCGCCAACAGCGACACGCAGAAAGCGGCATCGCCCACCAGCGCGACACGGCCGCGCGACCAGCCCGGCATCCTGATCTGGCTGACGCTGTCGAAATAGAGCTCATCGGTGCGCTCCAGTTCGGAGAGGATTTTCGGGCAGTCCCATTTTCCGGCACCATAGGCCGCTTGCAGCATCGCCTTCTGGCGATCGAGAGTCGTCGGCACGGCAGCGCGGTCGGCGACGAGCACGAACAGCAGCAGGGTACGGTCGTCGCGCAACGTGAACCGTCCGATCATCCGGCCGGGCTGGCCATACATCACGTACACGTCCTCATCGCGCGGACGAAAGCCGGCAACCTCGCAGGCGGCGACGACGTAACCGAGATATGTCTCGAATTGCGGCTGCGGTCCGAACGCCAGCCTGCGCACCGCCGAATGCAGGCCGTCGGCGCCGATCACGCAATCGAACCGGCGTTCGCCCGCATGCTTCAATTGAACGCGGACGCCATCGCCCTCCTCCGCCAGCGCGACGATCTCGTCACCGAAAACGGTTTCGGCGCGTCCTTTCACCCGCTCGAACAGCAGCCGGGACAGCTCGCTCCGGGGCAGCGTCACAAAACGACCGTCGGTCAGCTCGGAGAAGACTCTGGTGCCAAAGCCGGCGCGGCGCCGGCCGGCGTCGTCCACGATGCGCAACTCCTGCACGTGATAGCCGACGCGGTTGATTTCCGCGATCAGGCCCATGCGCTCGGCAATGTCGTAGCCAAGCCCCCAGAAGTCGATGACATAGCCGCCGCTCCGCAGGCCCGGCGCCCTTTCGACGAGCGTCGGTTCGAACCCGGCGGCCTTCAGCCAGAACGCCAGCGTTGGTCCCGCAATTCCTGCCCCCGCAATCAAGACGGTTCTCATCCAGGTGAGGTAGAACCGGTCCGACGCATCTTGAAGGCGCGTGCAACAAGTCGTGAAGGCGGAAATCGGCCATCCGCCGATTTCCCGTGAGCCGTTCGCTTCGGGCACGGCCGATCCGGCCTCACTCGACGAGGTCGTCTTCCAGGATCGCCATCTGGAACTGGAACGAGCGGTCATCGTCCTCGTCATCGACGAACAAGACGCCGATGAACTCCTCACCGATATAGACCTCGGCCGAATCGTCCTTCTTCGGCCGCGGCACCACGCGGATCTTGGGATTGCCGAACACGCGTTTGAGATAGGCGTCGAGCTTCCTGACTTCCTGAACGTCCACGGCAGTCTCCAGTCGGATTTGGGTTGGGCGGGTTTTAGGACGGGAGCGCGCGAAGAGCTAGTGTCCCGTCTCACATGTCCCGTGTCACATATGCGGCAAAGCCGTGACCTGACGCCCGCCTGGCGAGATTATCAGCAACGAGGTGCAACAAGAAAGATTTTTCGATGTGGCATCATGTAACGGATTCGGAGGATTCGCGTCATTCCCTCCACGGGGCATTCAAGAGAAGCCCCAAACCAAACCACTTGAATCAATGTTTTGCTAGAGGCCGATGGCGCTGATCATCTGATCCATGGTGCGCGACGGCTCGGCGCATCCCGCCTCGCCGACGATCTTGGCAGGCACACCCGCAACCGTCACATTGTTGGGCACGGGCTTCACGACGACGGAGCCTGCCGCGATGCGCGCGCAATGGCCGATCTCGATATTGCCGAGAATCTTCGCGCCGGCGCCGATCATGACGCCATGGCGAATCTTCGGATGCCGGTCCTCGTTCTCCTTGCCGGTGCCGCCGAGCGTGACGCCGTGCAGGATCGAGACGTCGTCGTCGATGACGGCGGTCTCGCCGCAGACGAAGCCGGTGGCATGATCGAGGAAGATGCCGCGACCAATGCGTGCCGCCGGATTGATGTCGGTCTGGAACACCGCGGAGGAGCGGCTCTGCAAGTAGAAGGCGAAATCCCTGCGGCCCTTCTGGAGGAGCCAATGCGCCAGACGATGCGTCTGCAAGGCGTGGAAACCCTTGAAATAGAGCAAGGGATCGATGAAGCGCAAGGTCGCGGGATCGCGGTCATAGACGGCGACGAGATCGGCGCGGAACGCGTTGCCGATGTCCGGCTCGTCGCGCAGCGCCTCGTCATAGGTCTGCCGGATCAGGTCTCCCGACAGCGCCGAATGATCGAGGCGTTCGGCGAGCCGGTGCACCACCGAATCCTCCAGGCGATCATGATGCAGCACCATCGAATAGATGAAGGTGGCGAGCTCCGGCTCGCGGCGGACGATGTCCTCGGCCTCGCTGCGGACGCGGTCCCAGATCGGGTCGAGGGCGGCGAGCTTGCCGCCCTGCGGATGGGCCTGATGAATTGCCATGGGATGCTCCCGCCAACTCGATTGTCATTCCTTGTACCACGGCGACGGCCAAAGAGTCCCGTCGGCCTGCGGTAACGGTGAACGTTCGCTTTCCGCTCAAGGTTCGCGCCGCCAGAAGGTGGGCCACTGCACCGGGAAGTCAAGATAGTGGCGGCCCTTCATGAAAACATGTCATGGTCTGCGCGACAGAAACTCATTCACGCCGGTCTTGTAGACCTTGTCGCCGACCGCACGCATGTGATCGCGGTTGGGAATGTCGAGCACCTCGGAGTCCGGGATGATGTTGCCCAGCGCCGCTGCGGAGCCCGCGACCTCATCGGTCGTGCCGACGGCGATCAGCACCGGCACGCTGATCGCCGCGGCGTCTTCCATGCTCATCGGGTCGCGCGAACCGCGCAGGCACGCCGCGAGCGCCTTGCGGTCGGAACGGGTCTGATCGGCGAAGGCACGGAAGGTGCGTCCCACCGGATCGGTGACATCTTCCAGCGCGGGCGCTTCGAGCGCCGCGGCCACGTTCTCGCCGGGGACCTTGCCATCGATCATCGCCATCCCGATGCCCCCCAGGATCGCCGAGCGCACGCGCGTGGGCTCGTTGCGCCCGAGCCAGGCCGTCATGCGCGCCCCCAGCGAATAGCCCATGACATCGGCGCGACCGATGTCCAGATGGTCCATCAGCGCGATGACGTCGCCGGCCATGGCCGGAATGGAATATTGTGCGGGATCGTACAGCTTCTCCGAATCGCCATGACCGCGGTTGTCTAGCGCGACGACGCGGCGTCCGTTCCTGCGCAATTCGGAGACCCAGGTCGGATACACCCAGTTCACGTTCTTGCTCGAGGCAAAGCCGTGCACCAGGAGGATGGGATCGCCCTCGCCTTCGTCGAGAAAGGCGATTTCAACAGCGCCGTTGTTGAAGCTCGGCATCGGTCGGTCCGTTGTTGTGTGAGAAGAATCGGCGAAGAAGAATCGGCGAACAGGATCTGCCGTGGAATCTAACCCGCGAGGCCCGCTGCCGCCACCATCGGCGCAGCCGCCGCTGCCGCCTGCCTTTGCAGGCGGCGACGCCTCTTGTGATCGCACCAGGCCTGGGTCGCGCGCTCGGTGGTTGCCTTGATCGAGCACAACAGGCCGAACAGGGTGAGAAGCGCGCTGAACACCCACAGCGTCAGATCGAATGCGCCGGTCACGAGCAAGAGCGCGCCGCGGCCGAGCAGCTTCATGATCGCACGCGTCTTGCCGCCCGATTTCTCCGCCAGCCGGGCGGCGCGCTCCACATCCTTCGGGCCTTCCGCGATCTTCAGCGTGTCGAGCGCGCCGCGGGTGCCGGCTCGTTCGGTGACGCGTCCCACGTCCTTGGCGAGCCGGACGAGACCGCCGGCCTTCTCGGCGCGGAACGCGGCCGCAATCGCGCTCGGCCGCGCCGAGCCCGAGGCGACCGCCTTCTCCAGCGCCGGCGTATCGACGATGTCGCGCGCAGAACGGCCGGCGAATTCCACCAGCCCCTCGCTCAACCGGCCGACCCTTCGCGCATCCTTCACCAGCGTCAGGCCCGCGCGTACGGGCGCCGCGCCGCCGGCGGAGACATAGGTCGCAGCCGTCACGGCAAGCCCCGCGGCGGCGAGGCCGAGGATCACGCGATCGGTCTGCTCGCCCATCGCCAGGTGCTTGCCCTCGCGCACCACGTCGCGGATGTCACCGAACACGAACAGATCGCCGGCGACGGTGCCCGACAGGCTGGCGCCGTCCTCGACATTGCCGGTCACGAGCCCCGAGGCGAAGCGCTTCATCATGTGCGCCGACGAGCCCTCCTCGGCGACGGCGTCGGCCACCCGGTGCGCCTGCTCGTCGGCCACCGGGACGCCCTTCTCCCGCGCCAGCGCCACGAAGCTGTTGGCGAGATCGGCATCGCCCGCCCTCAGCGCGGCATCGATGTTCTGGGCGACCACGGCACCGTTGTTGCGCAGCATCGCGCTGGTTTCGAGCTCCGAAAGCTGCGCCGGATCATCCTGTGCGGAGAGCACGGCACCCGCCTCGCGTGCGCGCGGCCACACCGCCGCGCAGAGCGCTGCAGAAATCGCGATTCCCACCAGGGCCGGGCTGATCCGTCGCCGCTTCACGTGCAAATCCTGACCTTTGCTCCAGCTTACATCGTCCTTGAAAATAGTGTGCCGAAATTGCGACACAACGGCCCCGACGAAAGAAGGGCTTCTCTGGCACGACAAGATTGTGTCGAATTTGGCTGTGCAGAATGGGCGGCGCAGCCCGTAGGAATCAACTTCATCCGCCGGTATGGTGCGCGGCCCTCTCGACGGCAGCGCATCGTGTTGATTGCGTCCGCTTACATTGCCACCCAAGGTGAATATGATGGCCGATAACGTCGTTCCGCACTTCCACAATGATGCTGGCGTGCCCGTCATCGAGATCGGCTCGCAGGAATTCATGTGCGTGGGTGCCAATCCGCCGTTCGATCACCCGCACGTGTTTCTCGATCTCGGTAACGACAAAGAGATCATCTGCCCGTATTGCTCGACGCTCTACCGCTTCGCCGACGATCTCGGCGCCGGCGAGGCAAGACCGCCCGAATGCGTGCTGAAGGACGTCGCCTGACCTGAGCTCGAGAGACTTCCGGCCGTGGCGTCGTCGCGTACCATTTTCGTCGCGGGCGCCGGGATCGGCGGCTTGACGGCGTCGCTGGCGCTGGCGGCCAAGGGTTTTCGCGTGGTGGTGCTGGAGAAGTCCGAGCGGCTGGAGGAAGCCGGCGCGGGCTTGCAGCTCTCGCCCAATGCCAGCCGGGTGCTGGTCGACCTCGGCCTTGCCGAGCGGCTGCGCAGCCGCGCCGTGGTGCCGGAGGCCATCAGCATCTCCAGCGCGCGTGCCGGCGGCGAGATCGCCCGCGTGCCATTGGGCGCCGACACACTCGACGCCGGCGCGCCCTATTGGGTGATCCATCGCGCCGATCTGCAGGCGGCGCTGCGGGGCGCGGTCGACGACCATCCCGACATCGAGCTGCGGCTCGGCTGCCAGTTCGAGGATACCGTGGCCCATGCCAAGGGACTGACGGTGGTCCAGCGTCGCGGCGACCTGCGGCAGCAGGAGGTGGCGCTCGCGCTGATCGGCGCAGACGGCATCTGGTCGGCCGTGCGTCACCAGATGTTTCCCAAGGTGCAACCGCAATTCTCCGGGCTGATCGCCTGGCGCGGCATGCTCAACGCCACGCAATTGCCGCGCGAATACACCTCGCGGCGGGTGCAGCTCTGGATGGGACCGGGCGCGCATCTGGTCGCCTATCCCGTATCCGGCGCACGCCAGATCAATGTCGTCGCCATCGTGCCCGGTATCTGGAACCGGCCGGGCTGGAACTCGCCCGGCGACGGCATCGAGCTGAAGGGAACCTTCGACGCCCGGCGCTGGCCCGGCCCGGCGCGGATGATGATCAGCGCCGTCGACCATTGGCGCCGATGGGCCCTGTTCACGGTGCCGGAAGGCGGCGAATGGGCCAGCGGCGCGATCGCCCTGCTCGGCGACGCCGCCCATGCGATGCTGCCATTCGCGGCCCAGGGCGCCGGCATGGCGATCGAGGATGCGGCCGTGCTCGCCAAGGTCCTGAGCGAAAGCCCGATGCCGGGCGCCGCGAACGTCGCAACCGCGTTGCGACGCTATGCCAGGCTGCGCCGCCCGCGCGTGCTCCAGGTGCAGCAGGCGGCACGCGGACGCGGCCGCATCTATCATCTCACCGGGCCGTTGGCGCTGGCGCGCGACCTCACCATCCGCGCCATGGGGCCGAGGCGCATGCTGGCGCAACAGGACTGGATCTATCGCTGGCAGGCGTGAGCGCGACGCGCTCAGTCGGCCGCGCTGTCGGATCTGGCGCGGCTGGTGGGCTTGGCGCTCACGGGCTTCGGGCTCGGCGATCTGGCCCTCGCCTTGGCAAGGGCGGCCTTGGTGTCGGCGGGACCCGGGCCGGCAACGGGCGCGGGTGCCGATTCCCGGCAGTTGTTGCGGCGCCAGGCTTCATCGGCGAAATGCTTCTGGCCGCGGATGGAGATGTAGTCGTTGCGATAGGCGAGCTCCGACACCACGGGGCCCGCGAAACCGGTGTCGGCCTTCGCCATCAGCCCCTGCAGCTCGGCCTCGCGGTTGTCGAGGCTCTTGCGCTCCCCTTCGAGCTGCTTGCAATCATAGAGCTCATATTTGGCGGGGTCAGCAAACGCCACCGTCATGCTGTCGCCCATGTCGGCGCAGCCGGCGAGGAGCGATGCCAGCAACAGGAGCGCCGCGGCAAGGCGTGCGCAGGTTCTGGGTTTGGAAGCGCCGGCGATCATCAGGCGTTGATAAATCCATAAGGTTGACGTTCGCTAAAGCAGGCGGTCTTGTCCGGATTGAGGCTGGCCGCAGCAGCACCGCCCCAACCTCATCCGGAAGCTTGGAAAGCCATCTAACTCACTGATTTTTCATACGAATATAGATGTCGCAGGAATCGAGGCCGAAGTTGCGCGCATCGTGCCGGTTTTGCAGGCAAAGTCGTGCCCGTTCAAATATTGGGTAGAGCGCGATCAGGATTCGCCCTAAGAGCAAGCCGCGTGCCCTGGCGCGCAACGCGGACGTGGCGGAACTGGTAGACGCAAGGGACTTAAAATCCCTCGATGGCAACGTCGTGTGGGTTCGAGTCCCACCGCCCGCACCATGGTTCAGCCTGCATTTCGATGTCGGTTGCGCTGCCGCCGAACGTCGGACCGTTGATTCATTTTGTCGCGACCGTCGTCCGAAGCTGCGGCCATTGTCATGTCGGGCGGGCGGATATGGCGTCATATCCGGGCCTAGATTGAGAGGATCACCCGAGTGACCGCGACCGCTGCCGACTATCTTTGGTTCGCCGAGCGCTACCCTGATCTCGCTGACGCGTTCTGCCTGACGCTGGTGCGGGATCTGGCACCTGCCGAGGTGCTGCGCCGGATGGGGACGAGGGAAACGACACGTCTGACGGGCGTCGCGGACGTGTGCCGCCACTACTACGCGTCGGAGGCGCCGCGGGGCCACCCGCCGCTGCTGGTCGCCGCCACCATCATCGACGGCTGGACGCTTGCGGTCGAGCCCAACGGTTTTCAGGGTGTGACCGACGCGATCGTGACTTCACTGTCCCTCGGCACCAAGATGGTTTCGCTGTTCCGGAACGTGAATGCCGTGAGCCGCTTCTGCTGGGCGGAGGACGGCAAGGTCAGGTTGGGCTTCGAGCCGTTGTTTCCCACCTCGCGTGAGGGCAGCGATGCGAACGGGCTGGCCGAACTCATGCAACGGGTCGGCTTCGATCTCCGCGAGGGGCTGGACCGCGATTGGGAGCACCACATCGAGGCCGCGTTCGCATTGATGGAGCATGTGACCGGCGTCCGGTTGACGTCCGAGGATCTGGATTCGGCCAGCTATCTGTGCGGGACGGCGCCATGAAGTCCGGCGATCTCGCCCGTGTCGTGGTCGAGATCACCCAGCGGTCCGAGAACGTCACCTCGAGCATCATTCGGCGTCGGGATTGCCCCATTTGAACCATGGCGGATACGGCAGGCGCATCGTGGCTTCACGGACATGGCGATCACCTTCGATAGCACATCAACAAAATCGACAGCGCGCCGCGCACATTATATCCTGACAAATACAGCGATCGAAACTTGCTGGTTCCCGCTTCTCCTTGTCAGGTATCGTCCATGAGACTGCCCTTCCTCGCATCCCTTGCCCTCACCGCCGCTATCTTCGTCGGCTCCGCCACCCGTGTCGCCGCGGACGACGCCCTCGTGCTCTATGGCGCCGGCAGCCTGCGCGAGGCGATGACCGAGATGGCGTCCCTGTTCGAGAGGGCGCACGGCATCACAGTGCACGGCGAGTTCGGTGCGTCGGGGCGCATGCGCGAGCGCATCGAGGGCGGCGACAAGGTCGACCTGTTCACATCCGCGGACATCGGCCATGCGGTGAAGCTCGTCAAGGACGGGCGCGCCTCCGTCATGGCGATGTTCGCGCAGAATACGCTCTGCCTGCTGGCGCCAACACAGGCCGGCACCGCGGCGAGCCCGCTCGACGCGATGCTGAAGGACGGCGTGAAGATCGGCGTCTCGCCCGCCAGGATCGATCCGCTCGGCGACTACACCGTCGAGCTCTTCAAGGTCGCCGAGGGCTTGCGCAAAGGCAGCGGCGCGACGCTGCAGGCACGGGCCGTGACGATCGACAACCCGCCCGGCACGCCGCCGGCGAAGAGCGGCGATTACGTGCTCGACGCGTTGCGTGACGGCAAGATCGATCTCGCCATCGTCTATTGCTCCGGCCGCGCCCGCTTTGCCAGGCTCGATCCGTCGCTGACGATGCGCGAATTCCCGCCGGAGCTGAGCGTCGGCCCGCAATACGGCCTTGCCGTGCTCAAGGACGCGAAGCCGGCCGCCCTGCTGCTCGCGCTCACCATCCTCTCGCCGGAGGGACAGGCCGTGCTGGCAAAAGCCGACTTCAAGCCGATCGGCCTGCCGGCGGGGCAGTAGTAGGAGCAGCTCCTGCCCTCGCGCGGTAAGTCAGCTACCCCTTGCGTCCTAAGCTCAGCGCAACGTCTTCTTCGCCGTCATTC
>NZ_JAFAVV010000391.1 GCF_019242285.1 Bradyrhizobium sp. | reverse complement strand
CTCGTCGCCGGACAGAGGCGACAGCAGGATCTGGACCTTGTCCTGCTCGATCAGCTTGCGCACGGCGCGAACGGCGGAGTCGGGCGTCGCGTCCGTCGAAGCCACGACGAATTCCAGCTCCTTGTCGCCGACCTTCTTGCCGTAGGTGTTGAGCGCGGTCTGGAAGCCGCGCATGCCGTCCTCGCCGAGCACCGTGTAGGTGCCTTCGAGGGTCGCGGTCACGCCGACCTTGATCTTGTCCTGCGCCAGCGCGGTGCTCGTCAGCAACAGGCTCGCGAGCGCGGCCAGTCCTAGGCTTGTTCTCGTCATCTCGTCTCCTCCCTTACGTCGCCAATTGATCGGATCGTCGCGATGCCGCGGCGAACCCGCGATCATGTTTGAGCGGAAGCTAGCCGAAGACGGAGAAAATCGCGCGCATGGCCCGGCAGCGCGGCTTGACAGGTAGTCTCATTTTGCATGATGCGCCGCAACGGAACGCGATATGGCTTGATCTTCAGGCGGTCACTTGATCTTCAGCGGACTTGGGCGTTCTGTCGATCCAGCCACGATCTTCCCACAAGGACAAGCATGGATTTCCAGCTCACCGACCAGCAGCGGCGCATGGTGGCCGCGGTGCGCGATCTCGCGCAATCGGAGTTCAAGACGGGGGCGCGGAAGTACATGGACGGCACCTTCCCCTGGGACAACATGAAGAAGCTTGCCGCCATCGGCGTGCTCGGCATGTCGGTGCCGGAGGCATATGGCGGGCTCGGCCTGCCGGTGTTCGATACTGCGCTCGTGCTCGAGGAGATCGCCAAGACCTGCTACGTGACCGCGATGGCCACCCTCGGCGAGGCCGGGGTGCAGACGCGGGTGATCGCAAAATATGCGCCCGAAAGCATCCGCGCGCGAATCCTGCCGAAGGTCGTTTCCGGCGATTGCATTCTCGCGGTCTGCATGACCGAACCGCATGCCGGCACCGACGTCGCCAACTACCGGACCAACGCCACGGTGAAGGGCGACCGCGTCATCCTCAACGGCTGCAAGACCTTGATCAGCCGCGCGCGCGAGGCCGGCATGTTCGTGATCTTCACCCGGATCGACGGCCGGCCCGGCCGCGAGGGCATCGGCTGCGTGCTGCTGGAGCCCGACACGGCGGGTTTCGAGGTCACAGGCACCTATCACACCATGGGCGGCGAGGATCTGCACGAGATCCAATTCAACGGCTGCGAATTGCCGATCGAGAACCTGGTGATCCGCGAGGACGGGTTCCGCAAGCTGCTGACCGCCTTCAATACACAGCGCTGCCTCAATCCGTCGATCTCGCTCGGGCTTGCCGAAGGCGCCTTCGACGAAGCACGCACTTACGTGAAGGACCGCACCGTGTTCGGCAAGGCAATCGGCAACTTTCAGGGCAACCGCTGGAAGCTGGCGGAGATGTATCGCGAGATCGAGGCCGCCCGCAGCATCCTCTACCGCGCCTGCATGACGGCCAATCCGTTTCCCGATCCGCTGATGGCGGCGATCGCCAAGATCACCTGCAACGAGATGGCGCTGCGTGTGACCAGCGAGGCCATCCAACTGCATGGCGGCTTCGGCTTCACCGACGAATATGCAGTGTCGCGGCTCTACCGCGGCGCCCGCTACGGCACGCTCGGGGGCGGCACCACCGAGACGCTGCGCGACCTGATCGGCAGACGCATCATGGAGGCGGGGGAAAGCGGCGAGGATCTCCTGGCCTATGACATGCTGGGCGGTGGCGATGATGCTTCATGAGCCGCGCACCCTGGCTTTACCCCCGCTTTACCACGGGCGACTGCATCGGATCGGGTTTACCGCGAATCAACCCGAAAGCGCGCCTACTGACAGGACTCCATCGACGGGCACAGGGAGCACATGCGAACGGGCAACGGCAGAGAGTTGGTCATCGATGACGTGCATACGCGCGCGATCTGCGAGGAGATCGGCGACCGGCTGCGCGAGATGCTTGCACGCAGCATGAGCAGCGAACTCCCGCCGCTTCTGTGCGGCTTGATGCGGCAGTTGGAGAAGGCCGATGGGGAAACCGCGCCTTCGCTGGCGCCTTCAATCGAAGACATGAGCGCGCGGAACGAAGCGGATCGCTTGCCCGCCTGAATGCGGCGCCGCGCAGGCGAACGGCGGCTTCTCTAACAGCCCGTGAAGCGGGGGTCGGGGCCCTCGTGCATTTCCTTGAGGTAGGCGCGGGCGAATTCGGTCAACTGATCCGGATCACTCCGCCCGGCCGACATCAATTGACCAACGTATCGGCTAATTCTCTCGCGCGAGACCGCCAGCTGGCCATCGTCCATGACGCGCGTCAATTCATAGGTTTTTAAGGCCTGATCGACAATTTCATTCATCGAGTCACCACGCCGCACTGCAATATTCGCATTGCAGCACCCGACTTTTCAGGCGTCAAGCTGATTTTAACAAGTTTATTAAGACGGCCCGCATCGCGATACCTCCGGATGCGGCTACTCGGACAGCTCGTATTCGAGCTGCTTTTCGGACACACAATTCGAGAGCGCAGCGCTGCAAAGCTCACGGTTGGCCTTGCCATATCTGACCCCCTTCACCGCCCAATTGGTGGAACCGTTGGCGGAAGGCGCCACGCGCTCGACGATCACACCCATGAAACTCTGGCACTCGGGGTGGCTAGCCCTGACGACCTCGGCAATCGCCTCTTCGAGATCAGTTGGCGCAATCGGCTTGCGCGTTTCCTTGACTCGGTTTCGGCTTATCCAACTCATTTCGGCTTGCCGATCGTTGTTTGAGCGGGCGACTTCAGCTCACGTGATGGAAGCGATCGCGCCTTCAATCCCCGCATCGTGCAGCTGTTCCATATCCAAGCATAAGGAGATTGTGCAACGCAACAGGCAAGGTCTTTAGCGATCGGGAGATCGCCTTCGCGGGAAAGGTCGGCACCGTCCACCCCTCGCTGCGGGATTAGGTGATCTGCTTTGCGAATGTTGTTGAAAAACTGCTGTTTTCGGCCCGCAAGAATACGGTACCCCGTAATCACCCGTGGCGAGCAGGCTTTTTAAAATACATCCTTAACAGTATATCGACTGCGACCCGCAGCGGCGGCGGGCATTGGATATGCCCTACAACGGGACTGTTTTTCTCAAATTTTAGTCACAGTCGAAACACCTTCATACCCAAATCGTTAACCGCTTTGATGTTCGGTTGGTTTGGCAAAGGAAGTGGCCATGCCAGCAGTGAGAGAGCAGCGACATCATTTCGTCAGATCCGGCGCGGTCCGTGAGCCTCTACGGCTCGTCCGCAAAACCGACTATGAGCATGTCGCCGACGTTCCCGTATTACGCTTTTCATCGCCATGGCCCTGGGTCTTCGCGCTGGCGATCAGCTGCGCCATGTGGGTCGGCATCGGCTGGGTAATCTGGAAAATCATTTGAGATTCCAGTGGGGAGGCGCTCCATAGGCGCCGGTTTGAGCAGCAGGGCGCGACGGAACCGTCGAGGCGGTCGGTCCCTGCCGGCCAACCGACCGGTCTGATGCCATAATCCCGATCAAATCACCTGCACCCGTGCGGCAGACGTAAGAACTCCGACCAGGGCATCCGCGCTTTCGGCCAGCCCACCGACACTGATTTTCAAGGGTAGCCGGGCTAAGGGTTCCGACTTGCAATGATGCAGCGAACGAGGGCTCGCATGTCTGAATTGAGTGCAAGGGCGCATGAGGTCCGAACGGCGATGGAACGCCTGCCGGCCGTCGCCGTCCTCATTCCCTGCTACAATGAGGAGATCACGATCGGAACGGTGGTCGCGGATTTCCGCGCCGCCCTGCCTACCGCCACGATCTTTGTCTACGACAACAATTCGCGCGACCAGACAATCGAGGTCGCCCGGCAGGCCGGCGCCGTCGTGCGCAGGGAGACTCGGCAGGGCAAGGGCAACGTCGTCCGGCGCATGTTCGCCGACATCGAGGCCGACGTCTATGTACTGGTCGATGGCGACGACACCTATGACGCCGCTGCATCCGCAGGCCTGGTCGACCGGCTCGTCGAGGAGCGGCTCGATTTCATCAACGCGATGCGGATATCGACCGAGAAAGACGCCTATCGCACCGGCCACCGTTTCGGCAATTGGCTCCTGACTGGCCTGGTCAGCCAGATCTTCGGCCGCCAGTTCAACGACATGCTGTCCGGCTACAAGTTCCTGTCGCGCCGCTTCGTCAAATCCTTTCCGGCGATGTCGAGCGGCTTCGAGACCGAGACCGAGCTTGCCGTGCACGCGCTGGAGCTCAGGATGCCGAGCACCGAGGTCGCCACGGTCTACAAGGAGCGGCCACCCGGCTCGGTCAGCAAATTACGCACCTATTCCGACGGCGTACACATCATGATGCTGATCGCGCGGCTGGTCAAAGACGAGCGGCCGCTGCACTTCTTCGGCCTTTCGGGCCTGGCTTTGATCGTCGCAGCCGTGCTGCTCAGCATCCCGCTGCTGGTGACCTACCTGGAGACCGGCCTCGTACCCAGGGTTCCGACCGCGATCCTGAGCGTTGCGCTGGTCATCGTGGGCGTGCTCAGCATTTTCGCCGGACTGATTCTCGACATGACGACGCGGACGCGCCAGGAGATGAAACGCCTGATCTATCTATCGCTGCCGACGTTTCGGTGACCATGCGATTTGACAAGCGAACCTGGCAGGAGGCGGTCCGCATCCTGCGCTTCGGAATCGTCGGGCTGGGCGGGTTCGTGGTCGACGCCGCGGTGCTCGCCGTCATGGTGCACGGCCTCGGCGCCAACCCCTATGTCGGCCGTGCGGTATCGGTCCCGATCGCCATCGTTTTCACCTTCGTCTGCAACCGCTGTTGGTCGTTTGCCAGCCTGAGCCAGCCCACGCTCGGCACCGCCTTCGCCTCCTATGTCTCGACCCAAGGTGCGGGACTGCTGTGCAATCTTGCCGTGTATTCCGCCGCGCTCCTGGTCATCCCGAGCCCGTTCGGCGCGCTCGCCATTGCGTCTGCGACCGCGATGTTCGTGAACTATGTCGGCGCGAGGTTCTGGGCGTTCCGCAGCTACGGCAGCCGCAGCATCTCGGAGAGATAGATTTCGGCGCTGCGTTTCCAGGAAAACTGCGCGGCCCTTTGCCGGCCCTGCTCGGACATCGAGGCCCGCAACTCCGGGCTGGCCGAAAGCGCGACGATCGCCTGCCGCCAGCCGCCGTCGTCGTCCGGATCGACATACATGACGGCGTCGCCGCCGACCTCCTTGAGGCTTGCGGCATCCGAGGAGATCACCGGGCAGCCCAATGCCATCGCCTCCAGCGGGGGAATGCCGAAGCCTTCGGTTCTCGACGGAAACACCAGGCACATCGCGCGCCGATAGAGCGCAGCGAGTTCGTCGTCGCCGACGAAGCCGAGGTGATGGACATTGGATTGCTGGACCGCCGCTGAATCGGCCGCAAATATGCTGGAGGAACCGCCGGCGATCACGACATCGATTCCGGCCTGGTCCAGCGCCGAAGCCTGCGCGAGCACGATGCCGATATTCTTGTGCCTCGCACTACTGCCCAGCAGGAGAATATAGGGACGCTGCAAGCGATCGACGACGGGAATGCTGGCGCGCTCGGCGCGCCAGCGCAGCACATGCTCGTGGCCGTTAGGCGCGATGAAGATCTGCTCACGGCGGCAAACGCCGTATTTCACCAGCATGTCGGCGGAAAACTGCGACACCGTCGCGACCCTGCTGGCACGTCCGCCGACCCATGGCAGCAGCCGCCGATACACGAGGCGAAAGGTGCGGGAATAGCTTTCCGGCAGGATGAAGGTGTTGGCGTCGTGAATGCAGACGATGTGACGCCGCGCCAGCAGCGGACCGAAATTGCCGAGGCTCAACACCCGCCGCTCCGCCTGGAACGGCAGAACGAGTTGATCCCAGGCGTGCCCCGATCCCAGGCGCGTGCGACGGACCTCGATTTTCGAAAGCGCCGGAATGGTTTCAGCACCCGGCGGAACGACCAATCGCATCGTCCCGCCGGGGAGGCGATCCGGCTCTTGCGCCAACAGTTCGTTCAATGCGACAACGATCTCGTAGGCGTAGCGCTGGACGCCCGTCATGCGTTGCGTGAGAAAGCGTCCGTTGATCACCCAGCTTCGTTCAGGCGCGTGCCGGCCGATGCCGTTCATGGCCGATGGCACCGATTTGGCATCGGCGCTTCCGGTATGGCCATGAAACGGTGGACACGTGCCACGCGAGTACCTCGGTCGGCGAGTCGCCCTGGAACAGTGGTTCGAAGCTACACCAGATTCCGACGATTGCAGCGTCTCGAATCTGCGTTCGAAAGCAAAACTACGGGTTCCCTCCGGAATGACGACGAGAACACTCCTGCTTGGGCTGCTGATCTGCACGTCGTTCGCGAACGCGCGTGCTGGCGAGCCGCCGAAGGTAATGGCCGCGAGCAGCGACACCTTTCTGAGCTCGCTTGGAGTATGCACGCATGTGGACCAGGGATACGACCCGACCTCTTATGCCGAACCACTGCGATATCTGGGCATTCGGGCCATCCGCGATGGGCCGCACAACCTGCCTGGCCTCCTCATGCTCCATCAGCAAAGCGGGATTCTCGTCGATTTGATCGGCTGGGATATCGCGGACATCATGGTCGCCGCCAGGACCTTGGCGCGGTCCGATGCACTGCTCGCCATCGAGGGACCGAACGAACCGAATAACTTTCCGATCGACTACAAGGGCCGGCAGGGAGGCGGACATTCGGCGAACTGGCTCCCCGACTGGGTTCCGAGCAGGCTCCACGCCTGGCTGCCCAGCCCGGTGACCTGGGTCCCGATCGCCGAGTTCCAGAGGGATCTCTACAGCGCGATCAAGAACGATGAGGAGTTGAGCCGCTATCCCGTCTTCAGCGTCTCCGAGGGCGGCGCCGAGACCGACAATGTCGGATTGCAGTTTCTGACGATTCCCGCCGGCGCCGGCACCTTGCTTCCGGCCGGGACCCGGTTCGCCGATTTTGCCAACGTCCACAATTATGCGAGCGGGATACGCATCGGCTATGTCGACAACCAGGCCTGGCAAGCCGCCGACCCGGTGCTGGACACCCACTGGGACGGCCTCCTTGGCGAGTACGGCCGCACCTGGTTCAGGCACTTCGAGGGCTACCCGACGACTCAGCTCGAAGCTTTGCCACGCGTGACCACCGAAACCGGCTGGGAAGCCCGCAGCCTCCAGGATGAACGAACCCAAGGCATCGTCCTGGTGAACACCTATCTCGCCCAGTTCAAGCGAGGCTGGCGATACACGTTCATCTATGAGGTGGGAGAGGGAGAAGGAGGCGGAGGCAATTATGGGCTGTTCCACTCGGACTGGTCGCCAAAACTGGCCGCCACCTATGTTCACAACCTGACGTCGATACTGGCCGATCACGCCGCTGCCGCGGCCCCCTCCGCAGAGCTGAGCTACGCGATCGAGAAGGCGCCCGACACAATCCACGATCTGCTCCTGAGGAAGAGCAACGGCACGTTCGAGCTGGTGATCTGGGGAGAGCAGGTTGCGGGCTCGAACAGCATCAAGGTCAGCCTCGACCGCCCGCGAAGATCCGTGAATGTCTACGATATCACCGTCGGCACCGATCCCATCCAGACTCTGGGCAACGTCGCGGACATTCCTCTGACGGTCGGCGACCACGCATTGATACTCGAGATCGATTGATCGCGTCGGACGCCCCAGGCAGCACCGCGGTCAGGCAAGCGATCTCAGCAGCTGCTTGGCATGGCCTTGCATGAGCACCAGCGGATATTCGGCCCCGAGCGATATGTTGCAGGTACGCCGCAGCACGTCGAGCGTCGTGCTGCACATGTCGGCGGAATAGGAAATCTCGCGATGCGCCCATCTGTACGGATTCATGCGCTCATCGAAGGTGCGCTGGGTCAGCACGGGGATCCAGTTGGTGTAGACGTGCCGCTCGGTCTCGATGAGCCATTGGACGCCCCGCTGCTTGCCGAATGCCTCGGCTTCCTCGGGTTTCTCGAAGATCACGCTCAGGCCCACGGCGTTGGAGGCATCGTGGTGGGGCGAAATCCGCACGCGCCGGCTCTTCGAGAGGGATTCGACCATCACGTTGCGACGCCGGCCGAGGCGCTTCAGCAGCGGGTCGAGCTTCGAGACCTGCGCATGCAGGACTGCGCCGGCCATCTCGGCCATCTTCATGTTCAGTCCGGCGAACAGCGGCTCGTTGCCCTCGATCTCGTAATCGCGCACATGGCTGCCGACGTCATGATAAATCCGGGCACGGCTGAAAATGCGATCGTCATGGGTGAGCACCGCTCCGCCCTCGCCCGAAGAAAGGTTCTTCCGCTGGCTGAAGCTGAACGCTCCTACCTCGCCGATGGTGCCGACACGGCGGCCCTTGTAGGAGACGCCAACGGCCTGGCAGGCATCCTCGATGATCTTCAGGTTGAACTTCCTGGCAATCCCGACGATGGCATCCATGTTGCACACGAGATTCAGCATGTGCACCGGGATGATCGCTTTCGTGTACGGCGTGATCTTGCGGACGATGTCCTCGGGGCTGATCGTCAGGCTCTCGTCGATGTCGACGAGAATCGGAACCGCGCCGACGGCCAGGCAGGCCACAGCCGTGGATACCCAGGTGTAGGCCGGGACCAGAACCTCGTCTCCCGGGCCAATCCCAGCCCCGACGAGCGCAGCAACCAGCGCGCTCGTGCCACTGTTCACCGCAAGCACATGCTTGACGTTGAGCTTCTGCTTGAGCGCAGCCTCGAACCGCGTGGTGAAGCTCGGCTCCTTTCCGGCGTGTCGCTGCAAGCGCCCGCTTCCGATCACGCGAGCGACGGCGATCAATTCCTTAAGCCCCACCGATGCCATCTTTACGTAACTCGTTCACCAAATGGCCCGGTTCAGCGGTCCCCTCTTCAAGAGCGTTGGCCAGCAAGAACGAAGGAACTTCCGAACCGCGCCCACAGCGACGACATCCATACGCGTGCCGCTACTTTAGACAAGCCCGACTGATGGATATGCTAAATCCTCACGTTGAGTAGACCGACGACAGCCGATCAGCCTTGCGCGCCGAAGCGGGCTGCGGCGACGCAGCCTCGATTCCGCATCGCAACGATGTCGCACTACCGATGCCTGCGAGATCAAGCGGCTTTCAGGACTGTGGTTCCTTCAGAGCCCCGGAATTTGCGGGCACCGTGCTCCCCGCAGGAACCCGCGAGCGCACATTCAGCTACGAGCGGAATCCGCAACCGTTGCCGTCGCTTTCGCACGCGCGGATACCGCTGCTGGGACGGACCAGTTCGAAATCAGCCGGGAACCACTATTCCGCGGCGACCTCGCCTATGTCGGGCGCGGACGCCCTTACCCCTTCCAGGTGGTCGGCCAGTCTGAGCGCCAGCGCCAGCAGGGTATGGGTCGGGTTGGCATAGCCGGCGCTCGGGAACACCGACGTGCTGCACACGAAGCCATTTCGCGTTCCGAACAGCCGCAGGTTCGGATCGACCACGCCATTCTGTTCCGAGACGGCCATCCTGGTTCCACCCAAATGATGAAAACTGTCGCGAATGGTGGAAATGAATTCGCCCTCGGCGCGGTCGAGCGACGGGACCGGACTGACGAGTCCGACCGCGCGCTCCCGGAATGCCTCCCGAACGATCTCGACGAATTTGCGTATTGAATGCAGTTCCTGCTCGGAGGCCCGCCAGTCGACCTTGGCTCTGAACATGCCGAGCGCATCGCGCGCCGATGACAGGGTTATCCGGCCGTCGGTCAGGGGATTCTGCTCGCAATTGACATTGAGCTTCAGGCTGCGGCCAGAGCTGGCACGCGACGTTGCGATCGAGGCCGAATACGGTATCTTGTGCCACAGCAGCTTGTGGAAGTTTGCGGCGAGGTGAACGAGGCGCGACGGCTTCAACTTTTCATATCTGCGGGTTCGAATCCATCGGACCGTCTCGTAGGCCCGGGCCATGTCATCATAGCCCCCGGTGAAATGCGTGATGAATCCCCCGATGTCGAGCGTGCCCAGCCGTCGCTGGACCGCCAGGGGAAGCTTCAGCTTGTGCTGGAAGCGATAGCCCTGAGCGGCCACGAAATCCAGGTAGGCGCCCGGCAACTTCGCATTCTCTTCGACGATGTCGGCGACATAGCAGAGAAGGTGATCCTGGAAGTGGCGGCCGACCATCTTCTCCCGATTCCAGGGAGCGACGCCGCCATCTTCGCTCGGCTGCAGCAGTAAGCGCGAAGTTTCGATGCCCCCCATGCAGAGGACGAAACTCCGGGCGCGAAAGATCTTCTCATCGCCTTCGAGCGTTCGGCAACGAACGCCCAGGATGGTCGTGCCGTCCTCGTCGAGGACGAATCCGCAGGCATTGGCGTGAAGTACGACGACGAGGTTCTGATCGCCGTTGATCGCCTCGTCGAAGAGGGAGGCAAAATTCGTCCTCAGGGTGAAGTTCGAGAACGCGGCGATGAGATCCGGTCCCCATGCGGGAGGTTTCGTATCGAGAAGCGCCCATATTTTCTCGGCGTCGCTCGGCGCGTCGGCGAGGCCCTCCAGCTCCGCCGCCTTGCGATAGTAGGGAGCGAGGTCGGCCTTCGAGATCGGCCATCCGCTTCCGTCAACCCAGGAGCGCTCCTCGAAGATGAAGTCGTCGAGCTCCAGGATCTGCCCGGCCCACTGCGTCGTGCTGCCGCCGAGCAGCCGGAAGCGACCGTCGTAGAGGCCGTTGAAGGCGAGTCCTTCCCCGATCTCTCCCGCATACAGATCCTGGTCCCTCGGGCTGTAGCGCCGACCTCCCGCCTCCAGCAACAGCGTGCGAATGCCGCGCTTTGCGAGACTGGCAGCCAGCGTGAGACCCGCGGCGCCCGCGCCGACGACGCAGACCTCGGCATCCCGTTCGCCGATCTGCCCGTTCTTTTCGAGATCGATGATCAACTCAATTTCTCCTCAACGCGATCGCCGAGAGCCTCCCGCGGACCGTCGCGCCGACGTCTTCTCCCGTGACACGACTTTGCTTCCGGATCAGCGCTTCCCGAAATTTAGGGTTACCGCGCTCGGCCTGGACAATACTCGGATACGCTCACGGCATGTCGCTGCTCCATCCGAGGACCCTCGCGCGCTAGGGCGGGTGAGCCCTCACGCATTCGACGAACTGGCCATGATCGCCCAGGCTCAGCGCGACCGTTGCAATCGCCTGGGTCGCGACGGGCTGATCCGACGTCAGGACGTCGTAGGTCCTGGTCGATCGGCAGGCGCCCTTGAACGACACGGTGACCTGCAGCGGGGGCGCCTCCAGCGGCTTGCCCTCCGCGCGATTCCAGAATGGCGGCTCTCTCCAGACCGCAGCGACCGGGTTGCCGTTCGCCTTCGTCAGGGCAAGCGAGTGAACGGGCTCCTTGGCACCGGGCGCCTCCACGACGACTTCCACAGCTTGCGCGCCGGCTACCGCCCGCGTTCCACCACCGTCATCGGCGGCCAGCAAGGACGTCAGATTCCTGATGGTCTTCGCCGCCGCCTTCGGCCTGTTGTCGAAGGTGAACAATCCGAAGTGGAATCCGAGCTCGGCATTCTCCGGATCCGCCTTCTCGTCCAACAATTCGTAGATGTAGATGACATCGAAGCCGGCGCGCGCGGCATCCAGCAGGCCGTTCAGGATTCCTTTTGCCTGGGTTCGCTCGTCGACCCCGATGACCAGCCACCCGGATTCCGGGCGCGTCGCGTAGCCGAACTCTGTGATGGCCTTCGGCAGGTCATCTTTCATGGCCGCATAGATGCTCGGCTTTCCCGGAGCGATCCAGCGTTCTGGCTGGTCTCCGTTCTGGGCGTAGACATGGATGTTCATGACGTCGGCGAGGCCGGCGAGCGAGCTTCCATGGGTGAATTTCGGATCCTTCACCATGTCGAACCCGGTCAAGTCGATGACGGGAACGGCTTTCAGGGCGGGATCCGCCTTGATTGCGTGATACAGGGCCTTCTGCCCGTTCAGGGCTGCCTCAGGTCCAGTCGCGCCATCGAACGAGACCGCGAAATTATTGATCTCGTTGTATCCCTCCACATACGCCACCGAGCCGGGTACGGCCTTTTCCAGGATTTGCAGATAGTTGATAGCCGCACCGGCGCCTAGTCCCGACGGGAAGATCATGTTGAACTTGATCCCTTCGAGCGCCATCCGTTTCAGCGCATCGCGCGCCTGCAGGCTCGGGACGCCGTCGGTTCCCGGTATGCCGTCCCTAACATTCCTGACGCCGAGAAATTTGAGGTCTGCCAGTACATTGGGGAGATTGGCGTACGCGCCGTCCGTGTAGGGCATGTGCACGCAGATGCCGATCATCTTCACGAATGCGGATGCATCCATGACGGTGCGCGCATCGGCGGCGCGCGATGTCGGCGACTGGCAGAGGATAGCGCCCATGGCCGCGACCATCGCGATGGAACGGAGCCACTCTCCTCGCGTCATGCCGGCCACCGACTCCAAACGCCACACTCACTGATCCGGAATTTCGGGTCGGGACCCTAGCTCAACCCCAGAGCTCCCTGCAACCGGCCCCTCACGGCAACAATGTAGAGCAGCACGGGCCCGGCCAATCCGGCAAGTACGGCGAGAGGAAGAACGATCCAGGCAGCGTCGATGTGAAGCAGTTTCATCAGAAAGATTCGCATGCCGGCCACGAACAGAACATGCGTGAGAAAGATCGTCAGCGAGCGCTGACCAAGCAGATTGAGCGTCACGTTGGTGCTGATGCGCGGAACCGCCGCGAGCGCCAGCAGGGCGATGGTTCCCATGATCGAAGCCGGCAAAGCATATGCACTCCAATACCCGGCGCCCGTCCGATCGCTCAAAAGCGCAGCAAATATGGTGGCCGCAAGCAGACCAAGCGCCAGCAATGCCGGATGTTTGATCAGGCTTGGCCAATTCTTCATCTTCGGCCCCGCCAAGACGCCGGCGACATAGAACGGCGCGAACTGCGCAATCGACAGGATCGTCCCGGAAAGGAGCAGGAATGGCACCGTGATCCGGAGCAGAAGAGCGATCGAGGCGAGCACGATCCCGTTCGCGAACGACAGCGTGACGGCGGCAATCGCCTGGAGAACGAACAGTACGTACAGGAACCAGAACTGCGAAGGCGGAGCCCACAATGGCGAGATCAGATCGATCCACCCGATGTCGATCGGGGTGTTCACGAGCTTTCCGAGGGAGTAGATGACCGCGAGCTGGATGTAACTCCACAGGAAGCAGGGATACAGCAGCCGGGATATCGACGACACGATCAGCGCTTTCGGGCCATCCTGGCGCTTTTCCAGGCGCTCCTTGAGCAGCAAGCCGGACAGGAGGAAGAAGAACGGCATGTGAAAGGTGTAGACGACGTAATAGGCTGCTTCGAAAAAGCCCCCTCTCGGGAGCAGGCCCGCCTGGAATGAGCCTCCGATTGCGTGAAAGGCAACAACCAGGATGATGCCTAATCCTTTTGCAGAGTCCAGCCACGCGATGCGGCTCCTTGTCACCGGGGACGCTGCCACCGTCGCCTCGGCGGCAGGACCGATGACCAACGACGAACTGAAATCCGCACTCATCGATGCCACCACCTGGAAACCAGCACAAAGCCACTCGGATCGCCCAGGAGAAACAAGACTGTCTCCGAAGGCCAACGGCGCGCGATGATACAGAGAAGCCTTGCGTTGTCGACAACGCTGTGCGCATTTGTCGTGTGCTGTCGATCAATCGGACATCGGCAGCCTCGTCGAGAAAAACGGAAGCATCCGGAGCTGCCTCTGCGCCGCATCGCATCTTGTTCCGCCGCTCCTGTCGAACCCGACGTCACGCGCAATTGATCAGGCGGCAACCGCGTGGGCTGGTCAAGGCGATGTTCGTTAACCCTTGGCGCAAACCAAGTTACGAGGATTTCTTCATCGGCATTCTAGGCATCGCCGTCGACATGCGATATCCGCGAGATGCGGTTCCGACGCCGACGAAACTGACTGGAGGAAGCACTCGAGGCACGATGATAGACCGAAGACTGGCGTATAGTCGCAGACCAAGGCGGTCATAGTAAGGTTCGATGCGTATCCTTCACCTCGTCAATCACTGCAATCACGCCAACGGCAACGCGCACGTGGCGGTGGATCTCGCATGTGTACAGGCCGAACGCGGACACGACGTGGCGTATGTGAGTGCCGGCGGCGACTATGAAGGACTGTTGCGGAACCACGGCGTAAGCTTCGGCCTCGTCACCTTGAACGGCCGAAATCCGCTCGCGCTGCTGCGCTCGCTGATCGTGTTGCGCCGGTTCTGCATGACGTTCAAGCCGGACATCATTCACGCCCACATGATGGCCAGCGCCGTGTTCGGCTATCTGGCCTCCCGGCTCTGTCGGGTTCCCCTGGTCACCACCGTCCATAATTCGTTCGACCGGCATTCGGTCTTGATGCGGCTCGGCGACAAGGTCGTCGCCGTCAGCGAAGCCGAACGGAAGTTTCTGCGCGGCAGAGGGTTCGGCGAGTCGCAGCTTGCCGTCGTCATCAACGGCCCGAATCATTCGCCGCGGGAAGACTATCTCTCCGACAAGAACAGCGTGGACGCGACCCTGCTGCATCGCCCTTACGTCGTCACGGTCTGCGGGCTGCATCGTCGCAAGGGCGTGCATGATCTGCTTCGCGGATATGCCGCCGCCATACAGGGCCAGCCCGAATGGCGTCTGTGCATCGTCGGCGAGGGTCCCGACCGGGCGGAGCTGACGAAGCTCGCTACCGATCTCGGCATCGGCGACAAGGTCGAGTTTTTCGGGGCGGTCGGCAACCCGAGACAGATCCTGGAGAATGCCGACATCTTCGTTCTGGCGTCCTACGCGGATCCCTGCAGTCTCGCGGTCGCGGAAGCGCGCGAGGCGGGCTGCGCCATCGTCGCCACGGCCGTCGGCGGCACGCCCGAGCTATTGGAGTTTGGCAAGGCCGGCGAACTCGTTCCCGCCGGCTCTCCCGCGGACATTGCGCAGAAGCTGGTCACCCTGATGTCGGACCCGGCCTTGCTGCAAACCGCGAGAGCGAGATCGAAAGCAGGATCGGAATATTTCAGAGTCACGCGGGCCGCTGCAGACTACGAAGCGGTCTATGCGTCGCTGACCGGCGTGGCCCGCGCTCCGGAGAAACTGGGCCTGCAGCGAATCTAAAAGAAAATGGATGCGCACGCCGTCGTGGCATCAGGTGTGATCGAATGATGGTTCTGTATAGCGGTTTTCCCAGGCGTGACGGCTGATCGGCGCAATGCTCAAGATGACTGACGGCTCAATCGAGACTTCGACGGCAGCCATGAAGGCGGATCATCGGCACTACATCGGGCTCGATCTTCTGAGGCTGTTCGCCGCCTTTCTGGTGGTCTTCAATCATTTCGGCATCTTCTCGGCTGCCCGTCCCGACGTTGGCGCACCCTTCGCATTCCCCGCGCTCAACTTCGCATCGGACTTCGGTTGGGTCGGCGTGGAGATATTCTTCGTCATCTCGGGATTCGTCATTCCCCTCACCGCATCCGGCGCGACCGCGGGCGCGTTCGTGAAACGTCGCGTGATACGGGTATTCCCCGCACTCTGGATTTGCACGTTCCTCGGTTTCGCCGTGCTGGTCGCGTCCGGCCAGCCGGCCCAGGAGCTGTTGCTGCCGCTCCTGCACTCTTTGATATTGTCGCCGAAGGGCCCCTATATCGATGGCGTGGTCTGGACGCTGGTGGTCGAGGCCGTGTTCTACGCCTTGATCTGGGCGGCGCTCATGAGCGGAACCATCGAGCGGATCGGCCGGATCGGAGCCGGCCTCGGGCTGGTGAGCGCGATCTTCCTGATCTTCTACGGCTTCACGAAGCTGTTCTCGCACGACCCCGCCATCGGCGAGCTGTCGTCTGCGCTCGACAGGTTCACATTTCGCGTCCTTCTGCTGAGGCACGGCGTGTTCTTCGCGCTGGGACTTCTGATCTGGGCAGGTCACACGTCCGGCTACTCACGAGTCCAGCGCCTTCTCATCGCTGTCATGGCGATCTTCGGCGTTCTCGAGATCTCGTTCCAGTATTGGTCGACGGCAACCGTACCGTCGGTCCAAGCGATGGCGATTCCGATCCTTCTCTGGGCCGCCTCAGTCGCGATCCTGATGGCGAGCATCAGGTTTGCAAAGCAGCTCAGCGACCGGTTTCGCGATCATCGGAACCTCCTGGTCAAGCTTGGACTGCTGACCTACCCGCTCTACCTCAATCACTACACCCTCGGCAGGGTGATGACCTTCAGCCTGGTTTCGCACGGCGTCCCCTCATGGTTGAGCTTCGTCGCGGTCATGGCGACCATTCTGCTGTCGAGCTGGTGCATCATGATCTTCGCCGAGCCGGCGCTCCAGTCGGTCTTGCGAAAGCGACTGCCGGTGAGCCGAGTGGCGAATGGCGGGACGGCCGAGGCGGCCCCAAGAAGCTGACACCGATGCCCGTCCTGGACCTGCGCGACATGCCGGCTGCCGACCCGATCGAGGCCGACCTGTGCATCATCGGCAGCGGCCCGGCGGGCGCCACCATCGCCTCGGAGCTCGCCCCCGGCCATCTGCGCGTGGTGGTTCTCGAGAGCGGCGGACTCGCACGGCAGGCATCCGCGGATGCGCTGAACGAGATCGAGAATGTCGGGCGGCCGCGCGAGCTCGATCAGTGGAACGTGCGAAACCGGGTGCTGGGCGGCAGCTCGGCGACCTGGGGCGGACGCTGCACCGTGCTCGACTCGATCGATTATGAGGCCAGGGACTGGGTCCCCCATTCGGGTTGGCCCATCGCCGCCGAGCAGATCGAGCCCTATCTGCAGCGCGCCGCTCCCTATCTCGGCCTGATCATCGGCTCGGATCCGGGCGATGCGTTCTGGTCGCTGGCCGGACGGCCTGATCCGATGCCCGCCATCGACAAGGAATTGCTGGTTTCCATGTTCTGGCAATTCGCCAGGGACAGAAGCAATCCACTCAACTGCGTCAGGTTCAGCGAGCGGCTGATGTCGCTCCGCGGAACCGACGTCAGGGTCCTCGTCAACGCGACCGTCACTCACATCAATCTCAATCATGCCCGGACCGCAGTCGAATCGGTCGAGGTGCGCAGTACGGACGGCGAGCATCGCCTGGTCTCGGCGCGCTGCGTCGTGCTCTGCGCGGGCGGGATCGAAAATGCGCGGCTGCTGCTCGCATCGAATCGGCAGATACAAGCGGGCGTTGGAAACCAGAACGACCTCGTCGGGAGGTACCTGATGGATCATCCGCGCGGCAAGATCGGCAGCTTCGATCCGGCGCGGACGTCGTCCCTGCAGAGATGGCTGGGCGTCTACAACGCGAAAACTCCGTTCGGTTCCAACCTGTTCTGGCGCGGCCTGCGGCTGAGCCCGAACATGCAGCGGAAGCTTCGTCTGCTCAATTGCGTCGTCTTTCTCGAGCCAGAGCTCGCCGCTGACGATCCCTTGAACGCATTGAAACAGATCCTGCGCGGCAGACCGTCGGCAAGAAACGCGATGATCGTCGCATCGCATGCAGGCTGGCTCGCGAAAGGGCTGCATCGCTATTTCGTCGAAAGGAACGGCCTGCCCCGCAAGCTCGACCGGCTCAATCTGACCTGCATCGTGGAGCAGCGCCCCGACCCCGACAGCCGGATCACGCTGGCCGACCGCACGGACCTGTTTGGCGTGCCGCTTTCACGCATAGACTGGCGGGTCGGCGATCAGGAAAGGGCGACGGTCAGGAGCGTCGCGCGAATGGTCGAGCGCGAATTCCGCCGATTGTCGATCGAAGCTCCGGCCATCGAGGCCTGGGTGACCGACGAGGAGCCGCTGCCGGTCTCGTTTCTCGATCATGGCCATCCGGCAGGCACGACAAGAATGTCGCGCCATCCGGAGCGCGGCGTCGTCGATCCCGATTGCGAGGTTTATGGCGTGAACGGCTTGTTCGTCTCGGGCGCTTCCGTGTTTCCCACGGTTGGACACGCAAATCCGGCGCATATGATCGTCGCGATGGCGGTACGTCTCTCGGACACCCTGAAGAAACGCCTTGCAATGAGCACGGCTTGATGGCCCCGAATGTTGACAGCCCTCTGCATCGTGAATAAGACGCGCGACATTGTCATTGTCGGTTGTTTGAGCGTGCTGGACAGGCCTGGGCCGCGATGAAGGTAGAGGATCTCGCTATCTTCGACGCAGGCTCGGTGTTCGAAGCCGATCTTGCCATCGTCGGTGGAGGGCCGGCCGGACTGACCATCGCCCGCGAGTTTGCGGGAAGCTCGACGCGAATCCTGGTGCTGGAGAGCGGCAACTTCCTTGAGACGCCCGACTCTACCGCTCTGCTGGAGGTCGAGAGCGTCGGCGAGCCGCGGAGCGAGCCGCAGAAGCTCAAGCGGATGGCATTCCATGGACCGAGCTCCAGCACCTGGTCTCAGGATCTCCAGGGCTACGGCGTGCGTTGCCGCGCGCTCGGCGGCTCCAGTCATGCATGGGCCGGCAAGTCCGCCGCCTTCGATCCGATCGACTTTCAGACGCGACCCTGGGTGCCGCATTCGGGATGGCCGGTCGCGCGTGACGCGCTCGATCCCTATCTGGACCGCGCAGCGAGCGTTCTGAATCTCGGCCCGAACGTCTACGACGATCGGTTATGGAGCTTGGCCGGGATCGCTCCCCCGCAGCCGGCGCTCGATCCCGACGTGTTTCGATCGTTCTTCTGGCAGTTTGCGCGGTCACGTATCGATCACCTCGACATCATGCGGTTCGGTGCGGAGTTTCTCACTCTCCATGCGGACAATATTCGCGTTCTGTTGAACGCCACCGTCACCGAAATCCGGCTTTCGCCGGACGGCGGGCGCTTCGATGGGCTCGAAATCGCGACGCTGGACGGCGCGCGGTCGCGGGTGGTCGCCAAGGCGGCCGTCGTCGCCGCGAGCGGCATCGAGAACGCCCGGCTTCTGCTCGCGTCCAAGGCCGTTCATGCGCGGGGCATAGGCAACACGCACGATCTCGTCGGGCGCTTTCTGATGGATCATCCAGGCGCCCGGGTCGCCCGCTTCGAGAGCGACGACATCGACAAGGTCATTCGCCGCTTCGGATTCTACGGGCTGACCGAGCGCGGCCACACCCATCTCTATATGCATGGCCTGGCGCTCACGCCCGCCGTCCAGGAACGCGAAGGACTGTTGAACGCCGCGGTCTACTTCATGGCCGAACGCGCCGCCGACGATCCGCTGGACGCGTTGAAGCGGCTGCTCAGGCGCAAGAGCACGGCTCCGATCCAGGACCTGTCGTCGGTCGCATCCAGCACCGGCCTGCTGGCGAAGGCCATCGGCATGAAGGTCCTGGCGAGCGATGCGACGCCGACCTTGCTCAAGGACATGATCGTGAACGCCGCGATCCGCGCCAATCCGAATTTCGTGGCCAAGGAGTTCATGACGCGAGGCCTTCCCCACAAGCTCGTCAGCGTTTCCATCGACGCGATCAGCGAGCAACGCCCGAACCCCGACAGCCGCGTCACCCTGTCCGATCGAACCGACTGTCTCGGCGTGCCGCTCGCAAAGGTCGACTGGCGCATCAACGAGGAGGAGCGCCGCACCATCATGAGGATGGCCCAGCTTGCATCCGAGACGTTCACCCGCGCCGGACTTCCGGAACCCAGGCTCGAGCCATGGGTTGCCGAGCAACGGTCCGACGAGGTGGTCATCATCGACATGGCTCACACCGCCGGGACCACCAGAATGTCGAACGATGCGGCATCAGGCGTCGTCGACCGTGATTGTCAGGTGCATGGGGTTCACGGCCTCTACGTGGCGGGTGCTTCCGTCTTCGCGACCAGCGGGCACGCCAATCCGACGCTCATGATCCTCGCCTTCGCAATCCGCCTCGCCGACAAGATCAAGCTCGACCTGGCGCAATAGGAGAACCGGCTTGGCCAAGATTCTCGTGACCGGTGCAGCAGGCCATGCCGGGCGCTTCGTCGCTCCCGCGCTGCTGGCGGCGGGACATCAGGTCCGCGGACTGTTCCGAACCACCCCGGGCGACGATCCGAGAATCGAGTGGCAGCAGGCCGATCTGGTCAAGGAGCAGGCCTATGACTCCTTCCTTTCCGGCTGCGATGCCGTCGTGCATCTCGCCGCGGAACTGCACACCACCGACCTGATGGATGCGGTCAACGTCGACGCCACGCGCCGACTGGCATTGCAGGCGGCACAGCATGGCGTGCGGTATTTCGGTTATGCCAGCTCCATCGTCGTCTATGGTTCCCCACGCCGGCGCTTCGTGGACGAAAGCTGTCCGCGGCTCGATCCGCTCGTCCCCCTCGTCAGCCAGTATCACGCCGAGCCGTACATGCTGCAATATGCCCGAACCAAAACGGCCGCCGAGATCGCACTCGAGCAAGCCGACGTTCCCACGATCACGGATTTCTATCGGCCGGCGGTCATCGTCGAGCCGTCCGACATGCTGCGCGCGGGAGACTGGAGCCTGCCGCGGAAAATCTTTGCGGGCTATCGCAACACGCAGTTCGTCACCGCCACCGATGCCGCCGCCGCCATCGGCCATCTGGTGCACCGGGGTCTCGAAGCGTCGAAGCAGAAGCGCTCCCGCGTCGAGGCCTACAACATCGCCGACGAAACCGTCCTCACCTTCTCCTCGCTGTTTCGCACAGCGTATCGAGCGACCGGCAATCCCAAGTTCAAGGTCGCCCTCCAAGTTCCCGTGATCATGGATATCGCGAAGGATTTCGTCTATTATCGCAATAAGGTACTGAGATACCCGCTTGGGATGCTGACGATTTCACCTGGCAAATTGTTGGCGACGGGGTTCGTCGTCCCCCTCGGCGTTGAACGCGCGCTGTCCGATGCGATTGCGGCTCTGGCGAACCGGCGCGCGGGTTCCGGACCTCCCGGCATCTAGTGTTCCCGCTCGCTCTCTTGCTGCACTGCGGATAAGGTTAATTGCAGGTTTGTCCGTCGCGCGGGGAAACCGGTCGCCGGTTCCGTAGGACTTGTTGCTATTTCATGACGGGATCGGGCCGTCGTAGTTCGGCATCCCGAGTGACGTAGAGAGAAGTGTATGAGTGATTTGATCGCGCCGACGGAACAGGCCGCCGAAGCAAGCACGCAACTGATCGTTGCGGTCGGGATTGCAACGGCCGGCCGGCGGGAGATACTGACGCAGACGCTCGCGACGCTCACCAGACAGAGGCGCCTGCCGGACCTCCTCGTCGTTTGTCCCGTTGCTCCCGAAAACGATGTCGACGCCGCAGCGCTGGCGAACCTTCCGTTCCGCTCGAAGGTCGTGACAGGCCCAGCCGGTCTTCCGGCGCAGCGCAATGCCATCCTGGCGGCATGCGCCGATGCGGACGTGGTCGTCTTTTTCGATGACGATTTTTTTCCGGAGGGTGGATACCTCGCCGAGCTCGAGAAGCTGCTCGTCGAGAACGAGAAAGTGATCTGCGTCACCGGCTTCCTGATCGCCGACGGCGCCAAAGGTCCCGGCATCAGCGTCGCCGACGGGCTGCGGATGATCGCGGCCCCAACGCGGACCGCCAATGCCGCGTGCGAGATCTACGGCGCGTATGGTTGCAACATGGCGTTTCGCCTCGAGGCGATCCGTCGACACGACATCAGGTTCGACGAGAAGCTGCCGCTGTACGGCTGGCAGGAGGACATCGATTTCTCGCGCCGCGTCGCACCCTTTGGCCAGATCGTCAAGGCACGGCAATTGCAGGGTGTGCATCTGGGAACCAAGCGAGGCCGAACCTCCGGTGTGCGCCTCGGTTACTCCCAGATAGCCAATCCGATCTACCTCATCAGAAAGGGCAGCCTGTCGTGGAAGCACGCGAAGATGTTGATGTGGCGGAATCTCGCCGCCAACTTCGCCCGCAGCATCTATCCCGAACCCTGGATCGATCGAAGGGGCCGGCTGAAGGGCAATCTTCTCGCGTTGAGGGACTTGGTGGTGGGCCATCTGTCGCCCGATCGAATCATGAACCTGCGTTGAGCTAGCGGAGTTCGGTCTTCGATGGATGCGACGAGCAATCACATTTCCCTGGTGGTATCTACGCTTGGACGCCGGTCCGAGCTCGAGGAGCTGTTCCGCAGCCTGGCTGCGCAGGACTACAAGGATTTCGACGTCATCGTCGTCGATCAGAACCAGGACGATCGCATCGGATATCTGTTCGATCGCGAGTGGCCGTTCCCGCTGAAAAGGCTGCACACGCCGGGAGAGCGCGGCCTGAGCCGCGGACGCAACGCCGGTTGGCGCATTGCGACCGGCGACGTCGTTGCATTTCCGGATGACGACTGCTGGTATCCGGCCTCCTTTCTCTCCTCCGGCTTGAAATTGATGTCGGCATACGGCGCCGACGTCCTGACCGGGCGCGCGGCCGATGAAACCGGCCGTTCGATCAACGGCAGATATGCAACCGCCGCCCATCGCATCGATCGATCCAATGTCTGGATCTCGGGCATCGAATGGGTGATGCTGTTCAAGCGTGAGACCCTGCTGGCGGTCGATGGCTTCAACGAAAGCATCGGCGTCGGAGCCGGCACGCCATGGCAGGCCTGCGAGGGTCAGGACATCATCCTGCGCGCCCTCGAGAAGGGGGTCGTCTGCCGGTTCGATCCGGCGTTCGTCGGCCATCACGCCGAGCTGAACATCGTGGAACCGGACAGGTCCATGCGGTCCAAGGGCCGATCCTACGGCCGCGGTCTCGGCTATGTCCTCCACGTGCACAACTACGGCAATCTGTCGCTCGCATCCTGGGTCGTTCGGCCGATCGTGAAGTGCATGCTGTCTGCCCTGTCGGGTAAGTTCAAGTCCAGCCTCTATTTCATGAACGTCGCCTTCGGCCGGCTGGAGGGCTACATCTCGGCCAATCCCTGAGCGAAATGGGTGAACGGTTGAGGCACTGGAGCGACGGCGATGACGATTGAGCCCATTGGGATTGTCACCCTTCTGATCGGCCTCCTGGGGCTGACGCTGCGTCCGCCTCTGCTGGTCTACATCTTCCTGTGCTTCACGCTGATGGGATCGGCCGCGGCATTCGTCCTCGACTCGCTCGGCGGAACGAACGTATCCCCCGCTCATCTCCTGCTCGGCTTCCTGGCGATCAAGCTGCTTTCCGACGCCGAAACGAGGCACCGTATCCTCGAAGGACTGTCATACCCCGGCGCGGGATTCTGGCTTCTCATGACTTTGATCTATGCCCTGTTATCGGCCTATTTCCTGCCACGGTTCTTCGCAGGGCAAACCATGATCTTCTCGATCCGCGAAAACCTCAACTTCGGCATCCCGCTGGAACCGCAGACCTCCAACCTCACGCAGTCGGTCTACTTTCTCGGAGACAGCCTCTGCTTCGTCGTCCTGTGCGGCTATGCGAGCACGCGGGAAGGTTTTCAGGTGCTGGGGACAGGCGCTCTGGTCGCGGTGACGGCCAATCTCGTGTTCGCATTCCTGGACCTGGCGACCTATTTCACCAACACCACCGATTTGCTGGCGTTCGTCCGCAACGCGAACTACTCGCTGCTCAATGACAACGAAGTGGCCGGCTTCAAGCGGATCGTCGGGCTTTTCGTGGAGACCTCCTCCTTCAGCTACTTCACGCTCGGCTTCCTTGCGTTCGCCATCTCGCTCTGGAGCGACGGCATCAAGACCCGCTTCACAGCCGTTCTGGTGGCGCTCTCGCTGACCTGTCTGGTGTTCTCGACCTCGACCACCGCCTATGTCGGACTGGCCGTTTTCATGTCCTTCTTCTACCTGCAAACACTGTTCTTGGCCGTGATTCACCGTAGAGTGACCCCGCAGGCGGCAATTCTTTTCATCGGTTCCCCGCTCCTTCTGGCGCTGGTGGTGATCGCCATCGCCCTGAACGACGACTATTCCGGGTATATTCTCGATCTTCTCAACACCATGGTGTTCAACAAGCTATCCACCAGCTCCGGAGTCGAGCGGTCCTCCTGGAACCAGCAGGCGCTCGTCAATTTCTTCGATACGTTCGGCTTCGGCGTCGGCAATGGCAGCATGCGCGCGTCGAGCTTCCCGCTTGCGGTGCTCGCGAGCTTCGGATTCGTGGGAACCCTGATCTTCGCCGTGTTCTTTGTTCGGGTGTTCTTCCAGTTCCACGCAAGCGATGACACAATGATCGCAGCCTATCGTCGGGCTGCCAGGACGGCATGCGTCGCCTGGATCATCGGAGCGTCGATATCGGGAGCCCTGGTGGATCTCGGCCTGCCTTTCTTCATCTTCGCGGCTCTGGCGTGCTCGCGTGCGGCGCCATCAGGCGCGAAGTTCTTTGCGCAATCGAGGCAGGTGATGGCCTCCTTCGCCAAGCCGCAGGAGAGTCTGTCGCAAGGACAATCGGCCTTCGGTTGACTGCCGCGCCAAAACCGCCCTTCGGCAGAAACGGACATGCTTGAGTATTGAAAGCCCCACGATTCGCAATGCACCGGCGAGCCATCGCAAGGTCGCCATCGGTGCGCTGGCCTCCGGAGCGGTCAGCGTCGCCAAGATAGCGATACAGCTTCTGTTGCTGCCGGTGATGGGCAGGCTGTTGGGTCCCGACGAGTTCGGCGTCTTTGCGCTGGCGCTCCCGGTCATCACCTTCGTCATTCTGCTGGCGGATGGCGGGCTCGGCGCCTCGCTGGCGAGGGAGGACGAGTCGTCGACGCTGGTCTGGTCGAGCGCCTTCTGGGCACTTCTCCTGATGGGATTTGCGCTGGCGGGGGTGACGACCCTGTTCGGCCTCGTCAA
>NZ_JAFAVV010000414.1 GCF_019242285.1 Bradyrhizobium sp. | reverse complement strand
GCGGGAGGCCTGCAAGAAGCATGGCGGCTTCTATCTCGGCTCGATCGGCGGCGCCGCGGCAAATCTCGCCGAGCACTGCATCAAGAAGGTCGAGGTCGTCGAATATCCCGAGCTCGGCATGGAGGCGATCTGGCGCATCGAGGTCGTGGATTTCCCGGCCTTCATCATCATCGACGACAAGGGCAACGACTTCTTCAAGGAGTTGAACCTCGGATAGCGCGCCGGCGGCGCGCCTTCCCACGACGAAAGTCTTAATCATGGCAAGGTGTCCCTGAAGGGCTCGCACCTCAAATTGAGTTGCGTACCTCAAAGCCTCTGATAGGTTGGTGCCATGGGGCAACAAGCCGCGAACGCACCGGCTGACGCTGAAGGACATCGCGCGCCGGGCTGGCGTCAGCCTCGCGACGGTGGACCGCGTGCTGCACAACCGCCCCGGGGTGCGACCGGACACCGCCGATCGAGTCAGTATGTCGGGATCGACAATATCGCCGCCGGCCGCACCGCGGGCGCGCTGGTTGGCCGCCTCGCGGGCGCGGGGTCCGGCAAGGTCGCCGTCATCGCCGGTTCGACCTCGCTGCGGGACCATGCCGGGCGTATTTTCGGCTTCAACCAGGTGATGATGTCGGATTTCTGGGAGCTCGAAGTGCTGCCCGTCGTCGAGGGGCGGACGACGACGCGCGCTCGGAGCGGCTGATGACGGGGTTGCTGGACGATCATCCCGATATCGTCGGCCTCTACAATGTCGGCGTCGGCACATCCGGCGTTGCCAGGGCGCTGATCGAGGCGGGACGCGGCGGGCAGGTGGTGTTCGTCGGACACGATGTCACCGTGGTGACGCGCAAGCTCCTGCTGCAGGGTGTGATGGACGCGGCGATCTCGCAGAATCCCGGGCACGAGGCGCGGGCCGCCGTCCGGGTGCTGCTGGCGCTGGCGCGCGCCGAGCCGATCCTGCGCGAGCAGGAGAAGATACGAATCGATATCGTGATGAGGGACAATCTGCCCTGAGGGGTGAGTGCAGGAGCCCGCTGCGGGGAAGGCGACCACAAGCTCGCAAGCCGCACGGAAGCTCCGGATGGAGGGAGGATCGCCATGGCGGTTGCGGCTGTGGCCGGGCAACCGGACGAGAGTCCGGATCCCAGGCCCGTTCTGGAATTGCGCGGGATCGGCAAGGAGTTCGGCGCCATCCGCGCGCTGCACGGCGTCGACCTCGAGATATTTCCCGGCGAGGTGGTCGGCCTGATGGGCGACAACGGCGCCGGCAAGTCGACGCTGGTCAAGATCGTCGCCGGCAATTTTGCCCCGAGCCATGGCGAGATGCGGTTCGCAGGCGAGGCGGTCCGTTTCAACCGGCCGGTCGACGCGCGCGCGGTGGGGATCGAGGTGGTCTACCAGGACCTGGCGCTCGCCGACAATCTGACGGCCGCCGCCAACGTGTTCCTGGGTCGCGAACTCAAGCGCAAATTCGGCCCGTTCTCGCTGCTCGACCACAAGGCGATGGCGGCACGTTCGCTCGAATTGTTCGGCGAATTGCGGTCCGAAACGCTGCCGCACAATCTGGTCAGGCAGATGTCGGGCGGCCAGCGCCAGGCGGTGGCGATCGCGCGCACCCGGCTGTCCAACGCCAGGCTCGTGATGATGGACGAGCCGACGGCGGCGATCTCGGTCCGGCAGGTCGAGCAGGTGCTGGGCCTGATCCATCGGCTGAAAGAGCAGGGCATCGCCGTGATGCTGATCTCGCACCGCATGCCCGACGTGTTCGCGGTTGCCGACCGCGTCGTCGTGATGCGCCGCGGCGAGAAGCGGGCCGACAAGGCGATCGGCGATACCAGTCCCGAGGAAGTCACGGCGCTGATCACCGGCGCCAAGGAGGCGGCGTGATGACCGTGCCGATGGAATCCCCGGTCTCCTATGCCAATGTCGGCCGCGCGCGATGGTGGCGGCGCGGCTTCTTCGCCTCGCAGACCGGTTACGTCACGCTCGCGCTTCTGATCCTTGTGCTGGTGATGCACTTCGCGTCGCCGTACTTCCTGACCGAAGGCAACATCCAGAACGTGGCGAAGAACTTCTCGTTCATCGCCATCGCCACGCTCGGCGCCACCTTCGTGATCATCACCGGCGGCATCGACCTCTCGGTCGGATCGATGATGTGTTTCGCTGCCATGATCATGTCGATGGTGATGACGGCGCTGTCGACGCCGGGCGAGCCCGGCGCGTCCTGGTTCGTGCATCTGGCAGCCGACGGCAAGACCGTGGTCGCCAACGTGCCCGGCCTGATCCTGGCCGTCTCGGTGTTGTGCGGGCTCGGCACGGCGCTGATCGTCGGCCTCATCAACGGCTTCTGCGTCGCCGTGCTCGGGCTGTCCCCCTTCGTGACGACGCTCGGAATGCTCTCGATCGTGCGCGGTCTCGCCTATGTCGCGTCGAACGGGCGGGGCAGCTTTCCCGGCGGCCCCGACGCCGACATTCTCTACGCGCTGACCTCGGGCGACCTCTACGGCCTGCCGGCTCCTTTCATCTATCTCGTGATCCTCGCGCTGCTGATGGCCGTCGTGCTGCACCACACGAGCTTCGGCCGTCATGTCTTTGCGATCGGCGGCAACGAGAAGGCCGCCGAGCAGACCGGTGTCGAGGTGGTCAAGGTCAAGATCGCGGTCTACGTGATCTGTGCGCTGGCCGCCGGCCTGCAGGGCATCATCATCTGCGGCTGGCTCGGATCGGCGCCGGCGAACATGGCGACCTCCTACGAGCTCAACGTCATCGCCGCGGCCGTGATCGGCGGCGCCAATCTCGCCGGCGGGATCGGCGGGCCGCTCGGCGCCATCGTCGGCTGCGTGCTGCTCGAGGTGATCCGCAACGGGCTCGTGCTGGCGCAGGTCAATTCCTACTGGCAGCAGACCCTGGTGGGCGTGATCATCATCCTGGCCGTGCTGGTCGACCGGCTTCGCTCCCGGCTTGCGTAAAGGGATACTGGCCCGGAGGGACGCCAACGGCGTCCTCGTCTATCCGCCTCCGGGACCAGAAAATCGCTTTCAGGATAGGCACAAGAAAATGGAGGAGACCAATGAAGCGAATTCTTCTTGCCGCCGCCGCCGTCGCCATGATGGCGGGGCCGGCATTCGCCGAGACCTATCGTTTCGCCGTCGTGCCCAAGGCGATGAACAATCCGTTCTTCGACGTCGCGCGCGACGGCTGCCTGAAGCGCGCCAAGGAGCTCGGCAACGTCGAATGCATCTACAAGGGCCCGGTCGAGCACGAGCCGGCGACGCAAGCCCAGATCATCCAGGACTTCATCACCCAGAAGGTCGACGGGCTCGCGATCTCGGTCGCCGACGTCGCCTCCATGACGAAATCGATCGATGCGGCGACCGCTGCCGGCATCGCGGTCATCACCTTCGATGCCGACGCGCCGGGCTCCAAGCGCATTGCCTATATCGGCACCAACAACAAGGATTTTGGGACGGCGCTCGGCAAGCAGCTTTTGCAGCTTCGCCCGGATGGCGGCAAATATGCGATGATCTCCGGCGGGCCGGGCGCCAAGAACCTGGCCGAGCGCGTCGACGGCGTCCGCGAGGCGCTGAAGGGCTCGAAATGGACGGAGGTCTCCGGCTCGCCGGCCTTCTGCAATGACGATCCCGCGCTCGCCATCCAGGAGATGACCGACCTGCGTACGGCGACGCCCGATCTCGGCGCCATCGTGCCGGTGGGCGGCTGGCCGATGTTCGCGCCCGAGGGCTACAAGACTTTCGTCAACCACAACAAGAAGGACATCGACGCCGGCAAGTTCACCCTGGTGGTGGCCGACACCCTGAAGATGCAGCTCGAGCTGTTGCGCGACGGCTATTCCAACGCGCTCACCGGCCAGCGGCCGTTCGAGATGGGCGAGAAGGCGATGGATACGCTGCTCGCGATCAAGAAGGGCGAGAAGGTGCCGGAGGTGATCTACACCGGCCTCGACCTCGTCACCAAGGACAACGTGGCGCAGCTCCTGAAGTAGGGGAGCAGCCCTCGGGCAGGGTGGGCTGAGGCGCGCAAGCGCCGTGCCCACCATCTCCCTGCGAGCGCGAGGCCAGATGGTGGGCACGCTGCGCTTGGCCCACCCTACACGGCGCGAAAGTTACGCCCGCTTTCCCGTGAATGGAAAGCTGCCCATCATGCCGATGCCCATCTGGCCGGACAGGCTGTCGCCGGCGACCGTGCCGGTGAATTCCAGGGTCAGCGGCATCGGGTTGGTGATGGAGATCTTCCACGCGATGTCGTCGCCGTTGACGCTGCCGTCGAAGATCTCGCCGGTATTGCCTTCCGCGCTCTGCGTGCCCGTCAACGAGCCGCCCGCGCTCTTCACGCTCAGCGTCGCGGTGCGCTCACCCATCGGGGTCGACATGGTGAGATTCCAGTTTCCGTCCACGGCCATTGCAAAGGTCTCCCGGCGTTGTCTGCAAGACCGTAAACGGTCCTTGCGGTTTCGACAGAGTTCAGCCCGCGCGGTATAGCGCATCCGCGCGGGCCGGAACAATTGATGTGCCCCAAATAAGCGCGGCGATCAGGCGCGGGCGGCGCGCAGCCGGCTCGTGATCGCGAGGCGGAAGACGACATATTGCACGGCGAAGGCCGCGATCTTCGCGCCCACGGCCACGAACGACACATAGAACGCCCACAATTCGAGATCGCCGGTCACGGCGACCGCGATGGTGCCACAGCCGAGCGCGAACATCAGCGCCGCCCAGGCGTAACCCGCGCCGGTGACATATTCCGGAATGGTCTCGACCACGAGCGGCGGCAGGTAGCGCAGCATCCAGCCGCGCTTCAGCATGATGGCGCCGACCGCGAAATGCGCGATCGCGGGCTTTGCCATCACGAAGCGCGGATCGCTGGTGAGGAGCGTCGCGGTGCCGAGCACGATCACCAGCGCGAGGCTCGCCCAGGTCATGAAGCCGAGCTCCCGTCCCCTGCGGCGGGCGTAGACGATCTGGCCGATCGCGCCCACGATCGCGACCGAGGTCGCCAGCCCGATATTGCCGGTCGAAAAGTAGAGGGCCGCAAACAGGATGGTGGAGAGGAAGTCGCTGGTGAGCCTGGCAAACACCTCTTTCATGAGATTTCCTCAGGTTCGGTCGGCTTTATCGGGCATTGCGAAGCGCGTCGGCGGGCGGCGAGCCGTGCTTCGGCGTGCGATAGTCGCGATACCATCGGGTGAAGTAGAGCGCGCCGTTGCGCGCCGCGAAGGCGACCAGCAGGCCGAGCCAGAGCGGCAGGCCAGGCACGATCCAGATCGCGCCATTGGCGAGCATCATCACCAGCATGGCGATGGTCCAGGCGCCGGTGATGACATAGTTGGCATGCGTGAATTCCGGCTTCGCTGCGGTCTCGGCGGGGACCATCTCGAGCCCGTATTGCAGCGTGAAGGGGTAGCGCAGCAGGATCGAGCCGAGTGCGATCGCGAACGTGCCGGCATCGACCATGAACCTGACGGCCGAGCCGCTGAGCGATGGATCGACGAAAGCGAGGTAGGTGCCGAGCGCGGCGAATACGACCGCCGATCCCGCGCCGAGGATCTTGAGCGAGCGCCCGCGCCAGGCGTCGAACGCGATGACGGCAAGGCAGACACCGCAAGCGGCAAACAGGCTCGCGGTTGCTGAGGTCAGCAGCATCAGCAGCGCGAAGGCGCAAAAGGGGGCAACGACGAGCAGAACGGTCATGGCGGCCTCTCCGGCCAATCTTTACATCGTCAAGATGAATACTGGAGAAGCGGCATGGCGTCAAGCGCGATCTTGGCAGTGTCAAGATAATGTGAGCGGCGGGTGAAGTGCAGATATATCAGTATGTTATCCGGAAATCGTGCGTCCCAATATCAACAGCGCGCTCGTGATCAGCACGGCGATGGTGAGGACCATGCCGCCGATCCGGCCCACCCGGAAGCCGGACTGGTTGGGCGCCGCATACATCCCGAGCGGATGCAGCAGGCGCGACAATACGAGACCGCCCATCAGCAGATGCACGCGCAACGGCGAGGCGCCCGACATTTCGAGGAAGCCGACCATCAGCGCGACGATCGGCACATATTCGATGAAGTTGGCGTGGGCGCGGATCGCGCTGCGCAGCGCGGCATTGCCGCCGTCGTTGAAGGCCGCGAGGTTGCTTCGCCGCAGCCGGATGACCTGGAGCGAGAGCGCGGAATAGAGCAGGGCGAGAACGGCGAGATAACAGGCCGTGATGGTCGGCAGATGCATGCGAGCCCCCGGGTTGCGTCTCCCTACCACCTCATTCCGGCGCGCGCGTCAATCGGCGCTCACCCAGTTGCCGTGAAAACCGTCGGGCACGCGATGGCCGAGATGCACCAGCGCCACGGGGCCGGCTTCGACGTCGGTCGCGTTGAACACCGCAAGGTCGCTGACATTGTCGCGCGCCCGCCAGACCACCGTGAGGAGCCAGCCATCGCCCTCGGCGGCCTTGCTGTCGCGCGGCACGAACACCGGCTCGGAGAGCGTATCGTCGACCGGCAGCAGGTAGTGGCCCCGGCGCGATCCCCGGCCATCGACATGCACCACGCCGTTGAGCCTGCCCGCCGGCGGCAGATCCGGATTGGCGCAGGCGTACCAGCCATGGCTGCTCGTCAGCCCGGCGCGGCGATCATCGATGCGCGGAAACTCGCCGGTCAGGTCGTCGAGATAATCCTGCGTGAAGCGGTCGGTGTTGCCGGCGAGGTCGAAGGTCCAGCGGCACAGCCGAGCGCGCGCCTTGGCCGGGTCGGTCGGCGAGCCGTCCGGATGCGGGAACAGCGGCGCCTCCTCGAACTGCATGACATCGGCGATGATTCGGCTGCCATCCTCCCAGGCGTTCATGACATGGAAGACATAGCAGCTTTCGCCGCGGAACCAGGCGATGTCGGCGGCGCTGCCGTTGCGCTTCATGATGCCGACATGGGCGCCCTTGTCGGGCTCCCAGGCATAGGGCGGCTGCCCGTTGATGGCGCGCGCCATACTGCCGGTCAGGGGCAGGACCGGAAACAGCAGGTGGTTCTGGGTGACGATGAAGTCGTGCACCATGCTGACATAGGGCGCCTCGAAGCGCTCGAACCGCTTCACCTTGCCGTCGGCGCCGATCGTGCCGAACGATAGGGCAGGCGTGAGAGGACCCGCCGCATTGTAGCCGAAGAACACCAGCTCGCCGGTGACCGGATCGATCTTCGGATGCGCGGTGAAGGGGCCCGCGATGCGGCCGCCGTAATTGTCATAGCCGCGGGTTGCGAGCGTACGCGGCTCGATCTCGGTCGGCAGATGCGCTTCCTCCAGCGCCAGCAGCCGGCCGGCATGGAAGATGATGTTGGTGTTGGCGACGCCGCCGTCGGTGACGTCAGCGGGCGCGTCGGGGAGCTTGCGGCCGAAGCCGGCGAACAGCGCACGGCCGGCGTCGTGCTCGGCCAGCCATTTCGGGGTGCGGACCCAGCGGTTGCGATAGGAGGCGCGGCCGCCTTCGAGATGGAAGGCGTGCAGCATGCCGTCGCCGACGAACCAGTGCGCACCGCCTGGCGCCTCGAACTGCGGATTGGGACCGTTGCGATACAGCGTGCCGTCGAGCCCACGCGGCAACTCGCCCGTCACCTTGAGGAACGGGGCGTCGCATTCGAACGGGATCGGCCCCAGGTTGCTTCGTGCCGGCCTTGCGGGCATTTGCTGCTGCATTGCTCCCTCCATCTATCTTTACATCGTAAAGATACGGATATGCCAACTCCGCGCCCGGGTCAAGCAAATCTTTACAGTGTAAAAATCGCCTTATATAAGAAGCGGATGGCAAGGAAAGCAGATCGGACGAAATCCCGCCATCCGCCGGCTGCGCGCGGGCGCACGGTCCCGTCGCGTCCCAAACGCGCGAGGCCGGCGCCGCGTGACGCCCGTTCCGGCGAAACGGCGCCCTATCACCATGGCGCGTTGCGCGATGCGCTGCTCGAAGCCGCCGAACAGGTGCTGGAGCGCGACGGGCTCGCCGGCCTGACGCTGCGTGCGGTGGCGCGCGAGGCCGGCGTCTCGCATGCCGCGCCCACCCATCATTTCGGCGATGTCACGGGCCTGGTCAGCGAATTGGCCGCGATCGGCTTCCGCAAGTTCAA
>NZ_JAFAVV010000257.1 GCF_019242285.1 Bradyrhizobium sp. | reverse complement strand
CTTGTAGAACTCGGGCTCCATCCGGCTCGGCACGCCCTCGGACTTGAGCTTGGCTTCGTACTCCTCGCGGATGAAGGGGTCTTCCATCCAGTACGGGATCGCGGTGCCTCCCTCGGGGATGTCCATGCCCGTGTAGTCGGTGTGCTTCTCCCCGGGCGGGCCCGGCTCGCGGCCCGGGTTGTGCGGTCCGAACCAGGCGGTCAGCCGGAAGGGTTCCCTGGAGGCGCCGAAGTGCTGGTGATACCAGCGCGCCCCGCCGGGGGCCGCCGACACCATCCCCACCGGTTCGTAGTCGACGCGCTTGACCTTGTCGCCATGGCCGTCTTTCCACGGCGTGACGCCGTAGCGCTCCGGCCAGGTATAGGTGTAGCCCTTGCCCTTGAGGCAGATCAGCACGGCGGCCGACGTGTGCGCGTGCGCCTTGGAATAGCGGCCGTTCTCGTGCTGCCCGATCCACAGATAAAACGTGTTGCCGGTCATGAACGGCTCGACGCGACGCCATCCCGGTGAGCGGCGGTTGTCGAGCGGCAAGTCGCAGTTGACCACGTCGGGAATGAAATTCGTGCGCCGCATGGCGAGGCCACGCACCGGATCCGGCTCGATGTCGTCCTTGTATCTGTAGAAGTCGTCGGCGCCGCTGAAGCGGTCGCGGAACTCATAAGGGCAGTTGAATATCATCTCCACGTTGTTGATCAGGTTCACCAGGTTCGGTGCCGTGGTGCCGCCGAGGAGCAGCGCCGGCGCGGAGCTCGCGTTGACGATGCGATGCCAGGCATTCACCGGGATGGAGAACAGCGAGCCCTTCTGCCACTCGAAGACGTGACGCTTGTTGTCGCCCTCGAGCCAGACTTCGGTGGTGCCGCGCCCCTCGACCACGAGGTAGACTTCCTCGTAGAGGTGCCTCTCCGCGTGCAGTGCGCCGGCCCCGGGTACCTCGACGACGTAGGAGCCCCATTTGCCTTCGGTGCCGTGCAGCTGGATGTAGGTGCCTCTGCCGCCCATCCGCTTCCATGGCGCAAGCGGCAAATTTTGCACCTTGCGCACGCCGATGTCGCGGTAGATCGGAACGCCCTCCGATTCCATGAACAGGTCGTAAGGCGTCTTGGGTCGGCCGAACTCGCCGAAGCCGGCTCGCTCGTTGCCGCTCGGCTCATGCCAATGCGTCCTGCCGGTCAATTCATGCATTGCGACGCCTGTCGTAGAAGCGCAGCCGAATGAATGCTTTACTGCCGGCCCCGGGGCAAGGCAAGGCGCGCGCCCGCAGAGGCGTGCGTGCCGGCGCGCCGTCGTTCGCGCAAGCTTGGCTACGCGACGCTCGCCGCGGGGCGAAAGGCCACGGCCGAGAGGGCTTTTGACCCCGGAACCGATCCACTAAGATCGGCTTTGGAGTTTGCTTGGGAGGACAGCGCACATGAAAAGGCTTCTGATGGGAACGGTTGCTCTCGTCGCACTCGGCGCGGCGCCGGCCGGGGCCCAGCAATCCGTGAAGATCGGGTTCGTCAGCACGTTCAGCGGCCCAACCGCGGTGATCGGCAACGACATGCGCAACTCCTTCGAGCTCGCGCTCGACCATCTCGGCCGCAAGATGGCCGGCAAGCCGGTCGAGGTGATCTATGAGGACGACCAGCAAAAGCCTGAAGTCGGCGTGCAGAAGTCGCAGAAGCTGGTCGAGTCCGACAAGGTCGATTTCGTCATCGGCTACATCTGGTCGAACGTGCTGCTCGCTTCGCTCAAGCCGGTGGTGGATTCGCAGACCTTCCTGATCAGCGCCAATGCCGGCCCCTCGCAGATCGCCGGCGAGCAGTGCTCGCCCTTCTTCTTCTCGACCTCCTGGCAGAACGACCAGACGCCGCAGGCGATGGGCACCTACATGACGCAGAAAGGGGTGAAGACCGCCTTTCTGATCGGGCCGAATTACGCCGCCGGCAAGGACATGCTCACCGGCGTGCGCACGACCTTCAAGGGCCAGGTCATCGGCGAGGAATTGACCAAATGGCCGGACCAGCTCGATTTCTCCACCGAGCTGTCGAAAGTGCGCGCGGCCAAGCCCGAGGCCGTGTTCGTGTTCTATCCCGGAGCCGCCGGCGTACAGTTCCTCACGCAATATGCCCAGTCCGGACTCAAGGGTCAGATTCCGCTCTATACGGCGTTCACCATCGACGCCATTACGCTTCCGCTGCAGAAGGATCTCGCGCTCGGCGTGCCGGGCGCGCAGGAATGGGTCAATGATCTGCCCAACGATGCCAACAAGAAGTTCGTGGCGGACTTCCGCGCCAAGCACAAGAACTATCCCTCGTTCTACGGCGCGCAGTCCTATGACGCCGCGAATTTCGTCAATAGCGCGGTCATCGCGGTCAACGGCGACCTCAGCAAGAAAGACGCGATGCGCGCCGAGATGCGCAAGGCCAACTACGCATCGGTGCGCGGTCCCTACAAGTACGGCAACAACCAGTTTCCGATTCAGAACTTCTATCTGCAGGATGTGGTGAAGGACGCGGAAGGCAACTTCACCCTCAAGACCGTCACCACGATCGTCAAAGACAGTCAGGATCAGTTTCACGGCCAGTGTCCGATGAAGTGATGACGGGGCGAACGGGCGGGACGGAGGACAGGCGGCGCTAGAATGACGGGCCGACAGGCCCGTCCATCGTCCGTCACAATCCGATGCTGTTGTTTATCGAACAGTGCCTGAACGGTCTGCAGTTCGGGCTGCTGCTGTTTC
>NZ_JAFAVV010000240.1 GCF_019242285.1 Bradyrhizobium sp. | reverse complement strand
GATCCCGGATATTTGAACGCCGAATTGATTGAGGAAGAATGGGGGTGGCTGGGAGAGAAGATGCGTTACTACCGAAGACCGCTGCGTGACCTGACCGATCCTCTTTCGGATGCCGGATTTATCATTGAACGGATATGCGAGCCGACGCCAAGTGACGAACTGAAGCTGAAAGACCCGAAGGGATATGATCGACTACGCCGCCTGCCGGCTTTCATTTTCGTGCGCGCCCGGAAAGGCATCTCATGATGATAAGTGGGCATCGAGCGGCTTGGGGCGGGTTTGGAGCACTTGCACTGAGCGCTTTCCTCGGCGCCGCGATTGCGGCGGCCCAACCTTCCCGCGACTGCGGTGGCGCACCCAACCTCGGTGATGGCTGGGAGATCACCGCTCCCGAAGAAGAAGGTTTCGATCCGGACAGCCTTTGCGCGCTCGGCTCGCGCCTCGCTGCTTTGAAGGGCGCCGATCCTCACGGGATTGTCGTGGCTCGCCATGGCAAGCTCGTCTATGAAACCTACTTTGCCGGAGAAGATCAGCGCTGGCCTCAGCAACACTGGAATCAGCCGCTTGCAATAGTCCCGCACGATGCCCGCACGAAACACGACGTGCAATCGATCACCAAAAGCGTGACGGCATTGTTGGTCGGCATTGCGCTCGACCGCGGCGATATCAAGACGCTCGACACGCCGGTGCTCTCGTTTTTTCCAGAGTATACCGACCTTCACACGACCGAGAAGTTACACATAACAGTTCGTAATCTTCTGACCATGAGCACAGGGTTGAGCTGGCCGTACAAGCCCTATTTGGACATGGCGCGCCAGATGGATGCAGCGCAGGATCCTTTCCATTTCGTTTTGGAGCAGCCGATGGTGGGCGTGCCGGGCGAGGACTGGCATTACAATAACGGGTCGGCCGAACTGGTTGGCGCTGTCTTGCACAGAGCGACTGGCATGCCATTGGACCAGTTCGCAAAGATTGCGCTGTTCGATCCGCTCGCGATCGAGGATTGGGAGTGGGGCAAGATGGCAAATGGCGACCCGGGAGCGTCCTGGGGATTGCGGCTCCGGCCGCGTGATCTCGCGAAGATTGGGCAGCTGGTGCTGAACCGCGGTACTTGGCGTGGCCGCCGGGTCGTGTCATCCGACTGGATCGGGCAGATGATTGCGCCGCATGTCGTTCGGCCGAATACGAAATATGGCTATCTGTGGTGGTTGAGTCGGCGCACCATCGATGGTCGCGACGTCGATGTGGTGAGCGCCATCGGATGGGGTGGGCAACACCTGGACGTGGTACCAAGCTTGGACTTGATCGTGGTCGTAACTGCGGGCGTCTATGATTTCAAAGGTAACGGCCCTCAAGGGCTTGCCGGTGACACAGCGCTCGACGTGGTGCTGCACGCAACGAAGCAGTGAGGAACGACCCACCCGCGGTGTCCTCGACTAGACTATCATCCCAATGTAGCACATCTTCATCGAATGGCCTGATGACGTGCATCCTTGCGCACATCGCTCGCCGAATTGAAGGGGTCACCCTGATGAAGCGCCTGCATCGCCTTCTCGCGGCATTGTCGATCCTTTTCCTTGCAACTTTCAGCCTTGCCACCGCCACCCGCGCGTACGACGTCACGCCGGTGAGCAACCCCGAAACAATCGGCTTCTCGCCGTCGCGGCTGGCGCGGATCGCTGCTTGGCAGCAGACGCAGGTTGACGCCGGCGCCTTTTCGGGCGCGGTGGCGGCCATCGCGCGAAACGGCAAGGTCGCCTATCTGCAAGCCGTCGGCTTTCGCGACCGCGCGAAAACCATCCCCCTTCAGAGCGACGCGATCTTCTGGATCGCCTCGATGACCAAGCCGGTCACCAGCGTGGCCGCCATGATGCTGGTTGAGGAGGGTAAGCTCGATCTCGCAGCCCCGGTCTCCCAGTACCTTCCTGAATTCAAAGACACGATGGTCGCCATCGAGACCAGGGACCCGGCGACCGGCAAGACTGACGTCGCATACGAGCCGCAGAACCGGCCAATGACGGTTGAAGATTTGCTGCGCCATACCGCGGGGCTGATCTATGGTGTCGGTAACTCGAAGGTTGACCAACTGTACGTCAAGCACCTCTATGACAAAGCCGGCGTCTTTCACCGCGACAGGAGTCTTTCTGACGTCGTTTCCGAACTAGCCAGGCTCCCACTTGCTCATCAACCGGGCGAGGTCTGGGACTACGGTCTCTCGGACGATGTGCTCGCGCGTGTTGTAGAAGTTGTATCCGGTCAACCGTTCGATCAATTTCTCGAGGCACGTCTGTTCAAGCCGCTGGGCATGATCGACACCAGCTTTTACGTGCCTGAAGCCAAGTTATCCCGCCTGGTCGATCCACCCGCAGATAACTGGGTCGGTCCGCCGGACAGCGTGTTGGCGGATGTCACTAAGCCCACCAGATTGTTCTCGGGTGGTGGTGGACTGGTGTCGACGGCCGCCGATTACTTGCGGTTCTGCCAAATGCTGCTCAACGGCGGCGAGCTCGACGGCGTCCGCATCCTCTCGCCCGCGACTATCAGGCGAATGACCACGAACGCGCTGCCGTCCGGCATCCGTTTCGCCGGCTATGCCAGCGGCGGGGTCGGACCCCTCGGGGGCTCGACCTGGGGTCTCGGCTTTGCCGTGCGCAGCGATGCCGCGTGGAGTTTGGTACCGGGATCGGTTGGCAGCTATAGCTGGATGGGCGCGTCTGGTACCTATT
>NZ_JAFAVV010000122.1 GCF_019242285.1 Bradyrhizobium sp. | reverse complement strand
GCGCAGCTCATCAACAGCGCGGCGGTCGCGGTGAACGGCGATACCTCCAAGAAGGACGCGATGAAGGCCGAGATGGAGAAGGCGAACTTCAAGTCGCTGCGCGGCGCCTTCAAATACGGTAACAACCACGTTCCGATCCAGAATTTCTACCTGCAGGACGTGGTCAAGGACGCCGACGGGCAGCTCTCGCTGAAGACAGTCGCGACCATCGTCAAGGACGACCAGGACCGCTTCCATGACAAGTGCCCGATGAAGTGAGCACGGATTTGCTGGAGAAGGGCGGCGGTGCCAGACCACTGCCGCCTTTTGCTTGCGGGGCCTAGGAATTGATGCTGCTCGTCGTTGAACAGATCTTGAACGGGTTGCAGTTCGGGCTGCTGCTGTTCCTGCTGGCGGCGGGGCTGACGCTGGTGTTCGGCATCATGGACCTCGTCAATCTCGCGCACGGCTCGCTCTACATGATGGGCGCCTATTTCGCGGCGACGTTCGTGGCCTGGACCGGGAGCTTCGTGCTCGGCGCGCTGCTCGCGCTCGGCGCTACGCTCCTGCTCGGCGTCGTGCTGGAATTCGCCGCGCTCCGGCATCTCTATGGCCGCGACCATCTCGACCATGTGCTCGCGACCTTCGGCCTGATCCTGTTCTTCAACGAGGCGGTGCGGCTGATCTGGGGCCCGGCGGGGCTGCCGCTGCCGCTGCCGGACTGGCTCGCGGTGCCGGTGCCGATCCTGCCCGGCTTCCATTACCCGGCCTATCGGCTGGCGATCATCGTCGTCGCGCTCGCCGTGGCGCTCCTGCTCTATCTCGGCGTGATGCGCACCCGCGTCGGCATGCTGATCCGCGCCGGCGCCTCCAACCGCGAGATGATCGGCGCGCTCGGCATCAACATCAATCTGCTCTACACGCTGGTGTTCGGGCTCGGTGCCGCACTTGCGGGCCTCGCCGGGCTGATGCAGGCGCCGATTCTGACCGTGCAGATCGGCATGGGCGAGAACATCCTGATCCTGGCTTTCGTCGTCATCGTGATCGGCGGCATCGGCTCGATCCGCGGCGCCTTCCTGGCCGCGATCCTGGTCGGTCTGATCGACACACTGGGGCGCGCCTTCCTGCCCAATCTGTTGCGGCAGGTGCTGAGCTCGGCCTCGGCCTCCACCGCGGCACCAGCGCTGTCCTCGATGCTGATCTATCTGCTGATGGCGATGGTGCTGGTCGTGCGGCCGGAGGGGCTGTTTCCGGCCACGCGGCGATGAAGAAGCCGCTCGGCGCAAGTCAGCTCGTGGCCGTGCTGCTGGTCGCAGGGCTGGTGCTGCTGCCGCTCTATTCCCAGCTCACCGGCAACGTCTTCGTGCTGACGATGTTCACCCGTATCGTCATCCTGGCGCTGGCGGCCGCGAGCCTCAACCTGATCATGGGCTATGGCGGCATGATGAGCTTCGGCCATGCCGCCTATCTCGGCATCGGCGGCTATGCCGTCGGCATGCTGGCGCAGGAAGGCATCGGCTCCGGCTTCATCCAGTTTCCGGTGGCGCTGGCGGCGTCCGCGATCTACGCGCTGGTGATCGGTTCGCTGTCGCTGCGCACCCGCGGCGTCTATTTCATCATGATCACGCTCGCCTTTGCGCAGATGGCCTATTACATCGCGTCCGGTCTCGCCCGCTATGGTGGCGACGACGGTCTGACGATCTACAAGCGCAGCGATTTCGCCGGCCTGATCAACCTGTCGAACCGGGTGCAGTTCTATTACCTCTGCCTCGCCTGCCTCTTGGGCGTGGTGTTCCTGATCTGGCGCATCGTCAATTCCCGCTTCGGCCTCGTGGTGCAGGGGCTCCGCTCCAACGAGCAGCGCATGCAGGCGATCGGCTTTCCGGCCAGACGCTACCGGCTGGTCTGTTTCGTCATATCGGGCACGATGTGCGGGCTCGCCGGCGCGCTGCTCGCCGACAATACCGATTTCGTCAGCCCGGCCGTGATGTACTGGACCCGCTCCGGCGACCTCATGGTGATGGTGATCCTGGGTGGCATGGGCACGCTGTTCGGACCGGTCCTGGGCGCAGTGGTGTATCTCCTGCTGGAGGAGCTGCTGTCGGAAGTGACGGAATACTGGGCGCTGATCATGGGGCCGCTCTTGCTGCTGATCGTGCTGTTCGGGCGCGGCGGCATCATGGGCCTGCTCGGGAGGTCTTGGCGTGACTGAGCCGTTGCTGCGCGTGGAAAAGCTGGTGCGCCGGTTCGGCGGCATCCTCGCCACCGACAACGTCTCGCTCGCCGTGCTGCGCGGCGAGCTGCATGCCATCATCGGCCCGAACGGCGCCGGCAAGACCACGCTGATCAGCCAGCTCACCGGGCACCTGGCGCCGCATTCGGGCAGCATCTTTCTCGCCGGCCGCGACATCTCGCGCTTCCCCGCCTGGCGCCGCAGCGCGCTGGGCCTGGCGCGCTCGTTCCAGATCACCTCGCTGCTTCCGGATTTCACCGCGGCCGACAATGTGGCGCTCGCGGCGCAGGCCCATGACGGCCACTCGTTCCGCTTCTTCGCCGATGCGCGAAAGGAGAGGGGATTGCGCGAGGTCGCAGAGGCGGCGCTCGACCGCGTCGGCCTGTCCGATCGCGCGCAGGTGCCGGTCTCGCGCCTCAGCCATGGCGAGCAGCGCGAGCTGGAGCTCGCCGTCGCGCTCGCGAGCCGGCCGCAATTGCTGCTGCTCGACGAGCCGATGGCCGGGCTCGGCGCCACCGAATCCGCGCGCATGGTCAAGCTGCTGTCCGAATTGCGCCGCGAGGTCACGATCGTGCTGGTCGAGCACGACATGGAGGCCGTGTTCGCGCTCGCCGACCGCATCTCCGTGCTGGTCTATGGCCGCGTCATCGCCTCGGGCGCTCCGGCGGAAATTCGAGGGAACGAGGAGGTCAGGCGCGCCTATCTCGGCGACCAGCACGTGGTGACCCGCCATGGCTGATACCCCGCTGCTCGAAGTCGAGGCGATCGAGACCTGCTACGGCTTGAGCCAGGTGCTGTTCGGCCTGTCGCTGTCGATTGCGCCAGGCGAGATGGTCTCGCTGATGGGCCGCAACGGCATGGGCAAGACCACCACGATCCGCTCCATCATGGGATTGACGCCCGCGCGCGCCGGAGCGATCCGTTTCGCGGGCCAGGAGGTCCGAAAGCTGGCGCCGTTCCGCATCGCCCAGCTCGGCATCGGCCTGGTGCCGGAAGGACGTCAGATCTTTCCGAACCTCACCGTGCGCGAAAATCTCGTCGCCGCTTCCGCCGACCGCCGCAAGTCGGCCGATCCTTGGACCCTGGAAAAAATCCACGCGCTGTTCCCGCGGCTCGCCGAGCGCAACGGCAACATGGGCAATACGCTGTCGGGCGGCGAGCAGCAGATGCTCGCGATCGGCCGCGCGCTGATGACCAATCCGCGGCTTCTGATCCTCGACGAGGCGACCGAGGGGCTGGCACCGCTGATCCGCGAGGAGATCTGGAACTGCCTGTCGATGCTGAAGGCGCGCGGGCAGTCGATCCTGGTGATCGACAAGAACGTCGAGCATCTCTGCCGCATCTGCGACCGCCACACCATCATCGAGCGCGGCCGCGCCGTGTGGAGCGGCACCTCCGGCCAGCTCATGGCGGAGCCGGAGCTGCAGCACCGCTATCTGGGGATTTGAGCCGGCGTTTCACCGATCGAACGGAATGTACTTCTGGTACTCCCGCGGCACCTGGCTGCGGTAGCGCGACGGCACGGTGCCGCTCTCGATCGAGTGCTCTAGTTCCCGCCGGCTTCCGGCGCGGGCGGTCTTGCGCTTCTTGGCCGTGGTCTTCTGCTCGGTCTCGGCGGCTTTGTCGGCCGGGGCAGCCTTGTCGGTCGATTCCGCCGCCGCAGGAGCCGCCGGCGCCGCAGCGGGTGCTGGTTCGGGAGTTGCGGCTGGCGCCGGAGCGGGCGCCGGCGTCGATGCGGGCGGGGGTGACGCGCCGCTATCATTGGACGGCGCGCTTTGGGCGAGCGCCGGACCCGCCGACAGCGATATCAGAAATGTGGCGGCAACGAGAACACGCGTTTTCATCTGAAATGCTCCGGTCTGATCGTGCGGATGAGCCACGGCAGGTTGAGAATGCGTTGGGATCATACACCTTTTTCGCAATATATGTTCTTCCGTTCGATACCGCCTGCAATCGCCGCGGTAATCCGGGCGGACTGTGAATTGACGCCCCGCGCAACTCGGATAAGATCGCGCCGCGTTGAACCCTTGGAAATGCGAACGCGCGCATGCGCTGGTTTCGGGACCATATCAGGAATGGGGCATGGCTCGCGCTGATTGCGCTTGCGATCAACCTCGCGCTTGCCTTTGGTCACGTCCATGCGCCGGATATCGGGCGTGCCGAGCGCGGCCTGCTCGCCACGACCCAGACGTTGCCGGATGGCAACCAGCGGCAAGGTCATCCGGTTGATTCCCAGGCCGATTACCTCTGTCCGATCTGCATGGCCGCCGGCGCCCTCGCCAACGCGGTGGCTGCGACGCCTCCCGTCTTGCAGGTCGAGTTGGCCTATGCGCCAATCGATCGCGCGATTCCGCCGGCGCTCGGCCTGATCAGGCCGCAACACTCGGCCTTTCAGTCGCGCGGACCGCCTCTTTCCTGACCTGACTGCTCCGGTTCCGCTTCCGGCACCGCGTGCTCGGCCACGCTGTCGCGAGGCGGGCGGACTCTGTTGAGTCATCTCACGCGCATTCTGCGCGGTGGCGTCATCCGAGAATTCGGGATCAGGAATCTCTTCAATGTTTCGTCTTCCGTCTGGGGGCCGGCGCCGCAAGCTTCTGCTATCCGCATCGTCGCTTGCCTTGTTCGCCGTATCCACCGCGCCGAGCCTGGCTCAAAACGACAATATCGCTCAGCCGCCCGTGGCTTCACCGTCGCCGGCTGTAACGCCGTCACCCGGCGTCCCTTCCCCGGCTGAGACGCCACAGCCCAGCGCGACGCCCGCACCGGCGCAGCCTCCCGCGTCGGAAGCGCCACCGCAGGCCTCCGGTGGCAACGTGCTGCCCGAGGTCCATGTCGCCGCCCCCGTCGAGCGGCGCCGGCCGCCCACGCCGCCGCCCCGAATCGTGACCACCCAGCCACCCGCTCCTGCGCCGACCCAGGCGCAGGTCGTGGCGAAGCAGAACCAGGCCTTCGACGCGGCACGCCAGACCGTTCTCGCACCCACCGGGGCCAGTTCCTATCAGATGAGCCAGGAGAGTGTGGAGTCGAAGCCGCAAGGCGCCAACGCACCGCTCGACAAGGTGCTGCTGCAGGCACCGGGCGTGACTCAGGACTCCGCGTCAAGCGGCGAACTGCACATCCGCAACGAGCACGCCAACGTGCAGTACCGCATCAACGGCATCATGCTGCCGGACGGCGTCGGCGCCTTCGGCCAGATCGTCGACAGCGCCATCATCGGCAATCTGAACCTGATCACCGGCGCGCTGCCGGCGCAATACGGCCTGCGCACCGCAGGCGTGGTCGACATTCAGACCAAGGCGAGCGCGTTCGACAACTCGGGCATGGTCAGCCTCTACGGCGGCAGCCGCGGGACCATCACGCCGAGCTTCGAATATGGCGGCACCGCCGGCAGCACCCAGTATTTCCTCTCGGGCCGCTATTTCGGCAGCGATATCGGGCTGGAAAACCCGACGTCGGCCTTCAACGCGATCCACGACCACACCGACCAGGAAAAAGGCTTTGCCTATGTGTCGACCGTGATCGATCCGACCTTGCGGCTCACCTTCATGAGTGGCGTCTCCAACAGCCAGTACCAGATCCCGAACAATCCCGGCCAGGCGCCGGCCTTCACCGCCTTCGGCGTGCGGAACTTCAACTCGGCCAATCTCAACGAGACCCAGCACGAGTTCAACCAGTTCAACGTGCTGGCGCTGCAATACTCCCATGATGGGCTGGACGTGCAGACCGCCTATTTCAACCGCACCAGCGTCGTGCATTTCACGCCCGACGTCATCGGCGATCTCATTTTCAACGGCGTCGCCTCCGACATCTACCGCCAGAGTGTGATCAACGGCATCCAGACCGACGCGTCCTATCGCCTGTCGGATGCGCATACGCTGCATGCCGGCTTCACCGTGAGCGCCGAGCAGTCGCTGGTCAACAATGCCTCGGTGCTGCTGCCGCTGGATGCGGCCGGCGCGCCGGTCGACGCGCCCTTCAACGTCTCCGATTCCAGCTCGAAGACCGGCTTCCTGTTCGGCACCTATGTCGGCGACGAATGGAAGATCACCAACCAGCTCACGCTGAATGCCGGGCTGCGCTTCGACCAGATGATGCAGTATGTCGACGCCAACCAGCTCAGCCCGCGCATCAGCCTGACCTGGACGCCGTTCGACGGCACCGTGTTCCATGCGGGCTATGCCCGCTACTTCACGCCGCCGCAGCAGGTGCTGGCGGCGCCGACCAACCTCGCGCTGGTGCAGGGCACCACGCAGCAGCCGGAGGTCAATCTGAACAGCCCCGTGCTGCCGGAGCGCTCGCACTATTTCGACGTCGGCGTGACGCAGCGGGTGATGCCCGGCCTCGATGTCGGGGTCGACGCCTATTACAAGATCGCGCGCGACCTGCTCGACGACGGCCAGTTCGGCGCGGCCTATGTGCTCACGGCCTTCAACTACGACAAGGGCGAGAATGCCGGCGTCGAACTGACGGCGAAATACAAGAACGGCAATTTCTCCGCCTACAGCAACCTGGCGGTCGCCAAGCAGATCGCGACTACGGTGGTGTCGAACCAGTTCCTGTTCGCCGCCGATGAGCTCGCCTTCATCAACAGCCACTATATCTACACCGACCACGCCCAGTTCGTCTCGGGCTCGGCCGGCGCCTCCTATCTCTGGAACGGCACCCGATTCTCCGCCGACCTGCTCTATGGCAGCGGCTTGCGCAACGGTTTTGCGAACACCGGCACGCTGCCCTGGTATTCGCAGGTCAACGTCGGCCTCTCGCACGAGTTCAAATGGCTCGACGACAGGAAGCCGACCACGCTGCGCTTCGACGTCGTCAACCTGTTCGACACGATCTACGAGATCCGGGACGGTTCGGGCATCGGCGTGTTCGCGCCGCAGTTCGGGCCGCGCCGCGGCTTCTTCGTCGGCATCTCGCAGAAGCTATGAGGAGTGGATGATGCATGACTTCACCGAGCTTCGTTGGGCCGCGGGAATGCGCGCCGCGGGCGCGGCGATCGGCGCAACGTTGATGGCGGGGGCCGCCTTGGCTCAGGCCGACAATCCGCTGCTACCGCGCAATCTCTCGCCCTGGGGCATGTTCCTGCATGCGGACATGGTGGTGAAGGCGGTGATGATCGGGCTCGCCTTCGCCTCGCTCGTGACCTGGACGATCTGGCTCGCCAAGACCATCGAGCTGTCATGGGCCACGCAGCTCGCGCGGCGGCGTCTGCGGACGCTGGAGCGGGGCCCGAGTCTCGCCGAAGCGGTGCGGGCCTGCGCCGGCCGGCGCGATGCCGTGGCGCAGCTCGTGCTCACCACCGGGCGCGAGGCCGAGCTGTCCGGCGGCATCGTCGACGAGGGCTTCAAGGAGCGGGTCGCGCTGCGGCTGGAGCGCGTCGAGGCGGCGACGACGCGGCTGGTGTCGCGCGGCACCGGCATCCTCGGCACCATCGGGGCGACGGCGCCGTTCGTCGGCCTGTTCGGCACGGTGTGGGGCATCATGAACGCTTTCATCGGCATCTCCGAGG
>NZ_JAFAVV010000817.1 GCF_019242285.1 Bradyrhizobium sp. | reverse complement strand
TCGACCGATCCGGACAGCATCGGATCGGCGGAGGCGCGGTTGGTCAAGGTGCCCAGCACCGCTTCGCGCGACAGCAAGATCTCGGCGAACAGGTCGGGACTCGGCTGATTGAAGTAGCGGTGAATCAGATTCTGCAGCCGGCTAGTCTCGGTTTCGAGCCGCGCGAGAATCTTGTCGGACTCGCGCACCTGACGCACATCCTCCCACGCCGTGCCGAGCACCTTGGCGCCGTTCCAGATCAGCACCGCCAGGATCATGACCACCGCCGAATTCAGCGCCGCGATCGACAGAATGCGCCAGCGGATCGGCACCGCGCGCAACAGCACGACGATGCGGGTGCGGCTCTGCGCGGCGAGGCTCGCCGGCCGTTCTGCAACCTCGCGTTTTCCGAGTGCGGCCAAGACCCTCACTCCACGCTGCGGACGTTCGGTCCGGCCGTCGCGGAGGCGCGCGGGGCGAGGCCGACAAAGCAGGTCTCGAAGCTGCGGTTGAGATCGATCGTGCCGGTCCTGGTCTGCTCGCGCTCGGCGATCGAGCGGAGCGCCTGGACTGCCGGATGGTCGTCGCCTCGGATGTCAGGCGCCCCGAACTCGCACGCGAAGACACCCGCTGCGGCTGTCATCAGAAACAGCGCGACAACGAGTATGATGCTCCGCGGAAGCTCGGCGCGGTACACAGGCAAACTTCTTGTTCCCCTTGCAATAAGGTCTATGGCGGCCCGAAAAGGTTCAACGCTTCTTTACGTTTTCACGATCGCGCTATTGTGCTAATTGACGGAAGGCCGTCAACGGCGGCAGGCGATCGGCCTTGGCAGGCTCGAGGAGCGGCCCCTCGGTTCAGGATCGGGGTATTGCGCGTCCCGGTGACAGCGTCGATTTGATGTTAGAGGCTGGTTTTGCGGTTGAATTCGCTGTTCAGGTCATTGCAACTCTTGGCTGTATTGGCCGCGGCCAGCTTCACCTCGGCCTCGGCGGCCACCGACATCATGTGGTGGCACGCAATGTCCGGCGAACTCGGACGCCAACTCGAGAAGGTCGCCGCGGATTTCAACGCCTCGCAGTCCGATTATCGTGTCGTCCCGAGCTACAAGGGCAACTATACCGAGACGGTCAGAGCGGCGATCTTCGCCTTTCGTTCCCGCAGCCAGCCGGCCATCGTGCAGGTCAACGAGATCGCCACCGCGACCATGATGGCGGCGAAAGGCGCGATCTATCCGGTCCATGAGTTGATGCACGACCAGCGCGAGGCCTTTTCGCCCGGCGCCTATCTGCCGGCCGTGGCCGGCTATTACGCCGATCTCGACGGCAATCTGCTGTCGTTCCCGTTCAACTCGTCGACCCCGATCCTCTACTACAACAAGGACATGTTCCGCGACGCCGGCCTCGATCCGGAGCTGGCGCCGAAGACCTGGCCCGAGATCGGGCAGGCGGCGAAGCGGCTGCGCGACCGCGGCGCGCCTTGCGGCTTCACCACGTCCTGGCCGTCCTGGATCCATGTCGAGAATTTCTCGGCGTTCCACAACCTGCCGCTGGCGACCGAGGCCAACGGCTTCGGCGGGCTCGGTACCTCCCTGACCTTCAACAATCCGGTCGTGGCGCGCCATGTCGCGCAGCTCGCGGAATGGCAGGCGAGCAAGATCTTCGATTACAGCGGCCGCGCGACGACGTCGGAGCCGCGGTTTCAGAAGGGTGAATGCGGCATCTTCATCGGCTCCTCGGGCACGCGCGCCGACATCAAGGCCAATTCGAAATTCGAGGTCGGCTACGGCATGATGCCCTACTGGCCCGACGTTGCCGGCGCGCCGCAGAACTCGATCATCGGCGGCGCCACGCTGTGGGTGCTGCGCGAGCGTCCGGCCGCCGAATACAAGGGGGTGGCGAAGTTCTTCGCCTTCCTGTCGCGGCCGGAGGTTCAGGCGGCCTGGCACCAGAACACGGGCTATCTGCCGATCACCCGCGCCGCCTACGAGCTGACGCGCAAGCAAGGGTTCTACGGCCGCAATCCCGGCTCCTCGATCGCGATCGAAGAGATCACGCTGAAGCCGCCGACGGAGAATTCACGCGGCCTCAGGCTCGGCTCGTTCGTCTTGATCCGCGACGCCATCGAGGACGAGCTGGAGCAGGCGTTCGCCGGTCGGAAATCGGCGCAGGCCGCGCTCGATTCCGCCGTCGAGCGCGGCAACCGGCTGCTTCGGCAATTCGAGCGCGCGGGGCCCGAGCGGTAGTAACGCTCGTATCCAGCCCGATGGGTGCCCCCTGGTTATCCATGCTAAGCATTGCATTGGCGCTGACCGGAGGGGCTTGTCCGTTGCGCTGCCGCGAGGAGGAATTTGAAGATGGATATCGACCTTCCGGATGTCGTTGCCGGGGTGAAGGCGGCGTTTGAGCGATACGAGAAAGCGCTGCTGTCCAACGATGTCGCAGTCCTGAACGAGCTGTTCCGTAATGACACCCGCACGCTGCGCTACGGCATCGCCGAGAACCTGTACGGCCATCAAGCGATCTCCGGTTTTCGGGCGGCGCGTTCACCCGTCGGCCTGAACCGCCGCCTCGTCCAAACCGTGATCACCAGCTATGGCCGCGATAGCGCCGTCGCCTCGACGTTGTTCTATCGCGATACGATGCCGGGCCGCGTCGGCCGGCAGATGCAGACCTGGATCCGCTTTCCCGAAGGCTGGCGCATCGTCGCAGCCCATGTCAGCGTGATTGACGATAAGACCTGACCATCTTGCACGGGTAAGGGACGGGAGTAGTTAGATTGCATGACTGATCGGGAGAGGGTGATGCGAGGGATGGCGCTGGTTGCGGGGGCATTGCTCACGCTGGGCTCACCGGCGCGCGCCCAAACCGAAAGCTGCTCCCCGATCACAACAGCGTCCCTTGCGCAGGCCAATGTGGAGATATCCGGATCGAAGTGGCAGGAGGCGGGCGAGGGGCTGCCGAGGCACTGCGTCGTCACGGGTCTCGTCGATCCGCGCACCGGCATCGACGGAAAGTCCTATGCCATCCGTTTCGAGCTGCGCCTGCCGGCGGAGTGGAACGGACGCTTCCTCCACCAGGTGAACGGCGGCAATGACGGCGTGGTGGTGCCGGCGCTCGGCGACAAGCCGGACGGCGCGGTTTCCGGCGGCACGGTGCCGCTCGCCCGCGGCTTTGCGGTGCTGTCGTCCGACAGCGGTCATTCCGGCAACGATGCCGCCAACAAGCCGCTCGGCCTTGCCGCCGGCGCGGCCTTCGGGCTCGACCCGCAGGCCCGGCGCGACTACGGCTATGCCGCGGATATCACGCTGGCGCCGATCGCGCGCAAGATGATCGCGCTGCATTACGGCCGTGAGCCGGATCACGCCTATATGGCGGGATGCTCCAACGGCGGGCGCCACGCCATGGTCGCGGCCTCGCGGATGCCGGAGGCCTATGACGGCTTCCTCGCCGGCAATCCCGGTTTCGACCTGCCGCGCGCCGCGATTCAGCATGCCTGGGACGTGCAGGCCTTCCTCAAGGTCGATCCGGACCTGCGCAAGTCGATCACCAAGGAGGACGCCCGCCTGGTTTCCTCCCGCATCATCGAGGTCTGCGACGCGCTCGATGGCGCCAAGGACGGACTGACCGCCAATCTCGCCGCGTGTCAGAAGGCTTTCAACTGGAGCAGCCTCCTCTGCAAAGCGGGACAGAACGAGACATGTCTGCCGGAGGCGAAGGTCGCGGCGTTGAAGACCAGTCTGGCCGGGCCGCAGAATTCCAAGGGCGAGGCGCTGTATTCGGATTGGCCGCTCGACGGCGGCATCGGCACCGGCAACTGGCGCGCATGGAAAGTCGAGAGTCCCGTGGCGCC
>NZ_JAFAVV010000794.1 GCF_019242285.1 Bradyrhizobium sp. | reverse complement strand
AGATGGGTGAGCTCGACGTCGGAAAACTCTTCCCTGTGAAGCGCGATAATCTCCTCGCGCCACAACACGCTGGTTTCGAGCACGTTGGCCTTGTCGACCGAGCAGACCTTGTTTCGCCTCGTCCGTGCCAGCTCGAAGGCGGCGCGCCACACGGCGAATTTGGCTGGTGGTATATTGCTCGGTATTGAAGCCACGCCGCTGGCCGTCCGGAAGCGACTCGATTCCGCGAGGCTGGCCGAAATAGATTCCACTGGTCAGCTCACGGATGATTACGAAATCCACGCCCTCGAGCACTCCGGCCTTGAGCGGCGCGGCGTTCGACAGCGCCGGATTGGCCACGATCGGGCGGAGATTGGCATAGAGATCGTACTTGCTTCGCAGAGACAACAGACTTCCAGCCTTTCGCGCCGCCGGAGGAACCTCCTTGGTTTCGGGACCGCCGGTCGCCCCCCATAGAATGGCATCGGCTTCATCCATCGCCTCGACAGTGTCCTCGGGCAACACCTTGCCGGTTGCGAGATAGGGAACGAGGCCATACTGCGCTTCACGCAAGGTCACGGGCACGCCCCGCCTGGTCGCGAACCAGCTCAGCACGCGATGGGACTGGGCCGTCACCTCAGGCCCGATGCCCTCGCCGCCGACCACCGCGACCCTGATCATATTGGATGGACTGTTCATGCCGATTTCCTTGCGAAATGGATCCAGGGTCGGGCGAGCCGGTCCGAGGCCTGAAAGCTTCGGATTTCAGTATCGCGCTGCAAGGTGAGAGCCACCTCGTCCAGCCCCAGCAGCAGACCCTCGCGCCGACGTGGATCGATCTCGAAGCGGTGCTGTTTGCCTGAAGGCGAAGTGACCGTCTGCGTTTCCAGATCAATGCTGATGCGGCCCGCGCCTTGGGTCGCGGCTATCTCCGCGGCCAATCCATCGACAATTGCCTTGTCGACAACAATCGGCAGGATTCCGTTCTGGAAACAGTTGGCAAAGAAGATGTCGCCAAACCCGGAGCCGACGATGGCGCGGATGCCCAATTCCTGCAGCGACCATACCGCACCCTCACGAGAGGAGCCGCAGCCGAAATTGGGGCCGGTCACGAGGATCTCCGCCCGCCTGTATGGCTCGCGGTTGAGGATGAAGTCCTGATTTTCCGAACCATCCGGCAGATAGCGAAGCGACCCGAACGCCCATTTGCCCAGCGTTCCCCGGACCGAATTTCCGACGAGGCGCTCGATCCGGATGATGACGTCGGTGTCGATATTGCTCCGCATGATGGGCGCGGCGATCGCCGTCAATCGATTGAAGGGCTTTGGCATCGTTCAACGCTCCATGGCGCGTACATCGGCAATGGCGCCCGCAATCGCGGCCGCCGCGGCGCTTGCGGGACTCGCCAGATGGGTTCGCGCCTGCGGTCCCTGTCGACCGACGAAATTGCGATTCGACGTCGAAACCGAGCGCTGTCCCGGTCCGACCGTCTCTCCATTGGCGGCAAGGCACATCGAACAGCCGGGTTCGCGCCATTCGAAGCCAGCCTCGGTGAAAAGCTTGTCCAACCCCTCCGCAACGGCCTCTCGCTTGACGATCTCGGAGCCCGGAACGACCCAGGCTCGCACGCCTGAAGCGACCTTGCGGCCTCTTGCGATTTTGGCGGCCGCTCGCAGATCGCTCAGGCGGCTATTGGTGCAGGAGCCGATGAACACCCAGTCCACCGGCGTCCCCGCGATCGGCGCTCCCGGCTTCAGCCCCATATAGTCGAGCGCGTTTTCGATGGAGGCCCGCCGCGCCGGATCGTCGATCGCTCGCGGATCGGGGACGCGATCATCGACACCGATCACGTGCTCGGGACTGATGCCCCAGGTGATCTGCGGGATGATCTTCTCGACATCGATGTCCACTTCCTTGTCGAACACGGCATCGATATCACTCGGAAGCTCGCGCCAGTGCCCTACCGCGAGCTCCCACATGTCGCCGTCGGGCGCGTAGCGGCGCCCGCGCAGGTATTCGTAGGTCTTCTCGTCCGGCGCAACCATCCCCATTTTGGCGCCGAGCTCGATGGAAAGATTGCAGATCGTCAATCGCCCTTCGACAGGCATGTCGCGGATCGCGCTGCCTGCATATTCTACCGCATGTCCTGTCCCACCGGCCGCGCCGATTTGGCCGATCAAAGCGAGGATCAAGTCCTTGGCGGCGACGCCCGGCGGCAGCCTGCCCTCGAAGTTGACGCGCATGGTTTTGGGCCGGCGCTGAATGAGCGTTTGCGTCGCCAGCACATGCGTGAGCTCGCTCGAACCGATGCCGAAGGCCAGAGCTCCCAGGCCGCCATGGGTGCAGGTATGGCTGTCGCCGCAAACGATGACGCAGCCCGGCAGGCTCAAGCCAAGCTCGGGGCCAATGACATGGACGATGCCCTGGCCTGGCTGATCGACGTCGAACAGCTGAATGCCGCTGGCCGAGGTTTCGACCCGCAACGCCGCCAACAGCTCCTGACCAATCTTGATCGTGCCCGCACGTCCTCGCGCGGTCGAGATGGCGTGGTCGGGCGTCGCGAACGTCAGTTCCGGGTTATGAACGGCGAGGCCACGGCTCTTGAGATCAAGCAACCCCCGTGACCCACCCAGGTCGTGCAGCAGATGGCGGTCGATGTGAAGGAGATCCGTGTCCTCGGTCAACCGAGCAATGACATGCTGCTCCCAGATCTTGGCCAGCAATGTGCGACCGCTCATGCGTTTTCCTTCCCTGCTTTCCCGAGCGCGCGGTCTTGACGACCGCAGACCGTCTTCCGCTGCTTTGTCGTCTGATCTCGACGAGCGGCATCAAAGCATGACCGGCCGCCGTCCGGCTAGAGGCTAACGCGGCAAGCCGGATGCCCTGGGGGCATATCCGAATGCTTCATTTGCCGGATCGCGAAGCGTTGCCAAAGTCGGCCACCCCAGACAGTAAACGCATCGCCCGCCCTTGCGAAGATCCGGAGTGCGGCTGCGCCTGGCTCTTTCGTCCTGAGCAGGCTCTCAGCGTTCGCCTCGCGCCTTTCCGAACGCGCCCGCGGCCGCGAGAGCAGCGATGCGCTCCTCGTCATAGCCGAGCGTGTTGCGCAGGACGTCCTCGGTATGCTGACCCAGCAACGGCGCTGCGACCGGGTCGATGCAGGGCGTCAGCGACATGTTGAGCGGCGTCTCGATGTTGGGGACCATGCCGGCGGTCGGATGCGGAATCTGGCTGATCCGGTAACGTTCCCGGACCTCCGCTGCGTTGAAGCTCTGCTCGACCGTGCGCAGATGGCCGACGGGTATGTTGACCTTCTTCATCTTGGCCATCCAGTTCTCCAGCTTGTCGCTGGCGAAGATGTCCGCAATGATTGCGCGCAGCTTCTCCTTGTTGGCCGAGCGTACCCTCCGGCTGGCAAAATCCGGATGGGTAACGAGATCGGGCCGTTCGAGCACCTCGGTCACGAGGCGGCGATACAGTCGATCGTTGGCGCACGCCATATAGAGCGGCCCGTCGATGGTTTCGTAGAGTCCGACGGTCGGCGAGCCGTTCGGCGAGTTGCCGAACCGGCCCGGGTTGTTGCCATTGATCAGATAAGCCATGCCGTAAAAGCAGGTCATCCCCATTGCGATATCGAACAGCGCGACTTCGACATGTTGCCCTTTTCCGAGCCGATCGCGCGCGATCAGCGCCAGCAGGATGGCGTTGCAGGCCGACATGCCCGTCGCCAGGTCGACGATGGGAGGGCCCGTCCTCACCGGCGGGCCATCCGCGAAGCCGTTCAGGGACATGAAGCCGCTTTCGGCCTGGGTAATCGGGTCGAATCCCGGGCGCGAGGCAAAGGGCCCCTTGCGGCCATAGGCCGAGATCGAGCAATAGATCAGGCGCGGGTTGGCCGGCGCCACCGAGGCATAGTCCAGACCAAACTTTTCCATCACGCTCGCGGAGAAATTCTCAACGACCACGTCGGCTCGATCAATCAGGTCTCTCGCAACCGCGCGCGCCTCGGGAACCGTGAGGTCGAGTGCGATGTCGCGCTTGTTGCGGTTCAAGCTCAGATAGGCAGCACTTTCTCCTGCGATCTCGGCGTGTTCGTACGCGCGGCTGTCGTCTCCGCCTTCCGGATTTTCGATCTTGATCACCTCCGCCCCGAAATCGGCCAGGGTCTGCGTACAGGCTGGCCCCGCGACCACACGGGTAAAATCCACGACCAGCAGACCGCCGAGGGCGGTAGGCGCGTCCTGCGCTCTTGGCAAGCGGTCCGGCAGGGGCAGTCTGGCAGTCATGGTCGGGCATTTCCTCTGTTGGGTGCGGCGGTGCCACGTGAATCCATTTTTCGCGCCGGACTTTAGGGTTCAATCCCCACGAACTACAAGGGGCCCAGGACCTACTACACGGATTGGCGCCCCCGCCATATCGCACTTGACAAGCGAGCAGCCACCCGCAGCGAAACATGGTCAGGCGCAAAAACGCGAAAAGGCCCGGTGGCTCGAGGCCACCGGGCGAAACGGAACAACGACTTCGTCTCTCCTAAGGCGTAGATCAGATATTGCGCCACTCATCCGCGCTTCCGGCCGGCGAGACATCTTCGCCAGTACAGCGTGTTCAACCAACCCCAGGGATGTCGGGGTCGAAAGAGGCGGTAGCCGGCCTTGATGAAGTTGTTGGCCGATACGACGTTGATCGCGGTCCGGGTGTGGCCCCGCGCTATCGAGCGGATTTCCATGATGGTCTTGGATCTGGACAAGCTCAAACCTCGTCGCGCGCGAGGTTCTCGCACGTTGCTCGATGAGTACGATCCCTCATGTTTTCACACGGCTGTATCGCCGTCCGAAACGCGATGGTTGGGAAATCCGTCGGCCGGTCCTTTCGTCCGGGGCAGCCCAGCAAACCAACAGTCTCGGCCCTCACGTCAGCCCGTCCGAGAGCACGATCAGAGCAAGGCCGGCAAGCGCCAGCAAGATCAGATAGGCGGTCATCCATCGTGCTTCCTTTCGCTAGTGGCATACGCGGCATGATCGCGGACGGTGCGATCATTTCGGGCGCGAACCCTATCCTCGATAGCCAAGGGGCCGCGGGCGGGCGCGAGACGCGCACCGCCGGCCGGCACGTTCGCGCGTGCCGGCCAATGGTTGGATTTGATCGAGACGAGAAGCTCGGACGGCGACTCGCTGGCGACGACGCAAGCGAGCAGGTGTGGTGTCCTGACGTGCGAGCCACCGTCCATAGGGAATTCAGAGATCGTCGCGGTTACGGCTGCATCAGCAAGACGGAGCCGCCCCTGCGTTCTCCCATGAAAAAGCCCGCGGCCATCCTGGCGGCGCGGGCTCTGCAATTTCTTCCGACAATGCCAATATGCCGGTGATTTGCCCGACGAGTCAAATTTTTCGGAAAATGCGACAGACGAAATTCGGCGAGCCGCAACCGATTCTGCAGGTTGGCTTCGTGCCAAGCTGGAACGGAGATGGCTCCTCTCTTCGCTCCGTATAGACACTGACAACGACGTCGCTACGCGTCCGGATTACCGGACCACAGGTCCGCGAGGAGCCCGCCAGTGTATTTCGCCGCCGTGGTTCTGATCATTCTGTCCGGGCTGTTCTACGCCGCCGGCGGTCACGAGATCGGCGCCATCGGAGAGAGCATGTGCCGATATGGCGGGCCATTCTGCGACAGTCCGCACTATTTGCTGATTGCCGGCGGCCTCGCTGCGGTCTGGGGCGCGTTCGTCAGCATCCGCTGACGCGGTGAAACGGAAAAGCCCGCAGCCGTTGTTCGGCGCGGGCTCACATTCTTCTCACAACGATGCCATAATGTCGCTGATTTGCCCGACGAGTCAAGGACGATGAAGTCAGGCACGCTGATAGCGCGCGCTGGCCACAATCGCTGACGCCGTCCCGAACCAATCGCAGTTCTGGACAGTGTGTCATCGCGGGCTCATCATCCGCTTCGCATCAGCGGGAGACACGGATCGATGGATGTCGAAACCTGGCTGATCAGCCTCGGCCTGAGGCAATACGCAGCTGTATTCCGGGAGCACCGGATCGAAGCCGACGTGCTGCCGGAGCTGACGGACCATCATCTCAGGAATCTGGGTATTCCGCTCGGACATCGGCTGAGAATGCTGCGCGCCATCCGCGAGCTCTCCGGCGACAATATCGTCGTCGCCGATCCGGCGCCGGCGGCGCCCGTCTTGCAGGACGGCGCCGAGCGTCGGCACCTGACGGTCATGTTCTACGATCTCGTCGGGCTGAGCGCATTGGCGACCCGGCTCGATCCCGAGGACCTCGCCGACCTGATCCGTGCGGCGCATAATGCGATCGCAGCGGCGGTGGCGCGGTTCGGTGGGCATGTCGCGAAATGGGTCGGTGACGGCGCCACGATCTATTTCGGCTATCCGCGCGCCCACGAGGACGACGCCGAGCGCGCGACGCGCGGCGCCATTGCTCTGCTCGATGCCGTCGCCGCGCTGCGACGTGAACACGCCGTGCCGATCGAGGCGCGGGTCGGCATCTCGACCGGTCTGGTCGTGGTCGGGGAGTTGATCGGCGAGGGCGAAGCGCGCGAGCGAGGCGTGGTGGGCGATACGGCCAATCTCGCGGCGCGGCTGCGATCGACCGCCGAACCCGGCACCATCCTGGTCTCGGACTCGACGCGGCGTCTGCTCGGCAAGACCTTCGAACTGAGTGCGCTCGGACCGCAGATGCTCAAAGGCTTCCGCTCGCCGATACCCGCCTGGCTCATCGTGGGCGAACGGAAAAATGCCAGCCGTTTCGACGCCTCTCGGGCGGAGGCGCTGACGCCCTTCGTCGGCCGCGACGACGAGATGGCGCTGTTGCTCGACCGGTGGCGTCGCGCAGTCAGCGGCGAAGGGCAGGTGGTGCTGCTGTCGGGCGAGGCCGGCATCGGCAAATCGCGCGTCGTGGCGACGCTGCGCGAACGAATCCGCTCGGAGCGGCACATCGTGATGCGTTATCAATGTTCGCCTCACCACGTCAACGATGCGCTCTATCCGGTGATCGGTCAGATCCGGCACGCCGCCGGCCTGGTTCGCGGCGAGCCGTCGCCGACGCGGCTCTCGAAGCTCGAGCAGGCCACCAACGACGCCGGACTATCCGGCGACAGGATTGTTCCCTATCTCGCCTCGTTATTGGCAATTCCGACCGCTGAGCGCTATCCCCAGTTCGACATGTCGCCGAGCGAGGCGAAGGAGCGCACCCTGACCGCGCTGCTCGACGCAGTCGTCGAGCTTGCAGGCCAGGCGCCGCTGCTCGTGATTCTCGAGGACGCGCACTGGATCGATCCGACCTCGCTCGATCTGACCGGCCGGCTCATCGACCGCCTGCCCGGCCTGCCCGCGCTTCTGGTCGCGACCTTCCGTCCCGAATTCACCGCCCCCTGGCTCGGCCACCCCTCCGTTACGGAACTGTCGCTCAGCCGCCTCCCCCGTCATCAGGCGCTCGCGATGATCGACCGCATGACCTCAGGCAAGAAGCTGCCGCCGGACGTGCTCAGTCAGATCGTGGCAAAGACCGACGGTGTGCCCCTTTTCATGGAGGAGCTGACCAAGAGCGTGATCGAGTCCGGCCTGTTGCACGAGCAGGATGGGGCTTACGTGCTGACGTCGATGCTGACGCCGCTCGCGATCCCTTCGACCCTGTACGACTCGTTGACGGCGCGGCTCGATCGCTTATCGCCGATCAAGGAAATCGCGCAGATCGGCGCGACGATCGGCCGTGAGTTCTCACACGCGCTGATCGAGGCCGTGTCGCCCGTCAAGGGCGAAGCCCTGCACGAGGCGCTGCATCAGCTCAAGGAAGCGGAGTTGATCCACAGCCGCGGCACCGAGCCGAATGCGAGCTATGCGTTCAAGCATGCGCTGGTCCAGGACGCTGCCTACAGCTCGATGTTGCGCGGTCGGCGCCAGCGCATTCATGCCGATATCGCGCTCGCCTTGCAGCAGCGCGCGACCGAGGAGGAATACCCGCCGGCCACCATCGCCTATCACTTCACCGAGGCGGGGCTGGCCGCTTGCGCCGGCCCGGCGTGGCTTGCCGCAGCGGAGTTGGCATTGTCGCGGTCGGCCCCGGTGGAGGCCGAACGTCATGCCGGCGCCGGTCTGGCGTTGATTCCGCTGATCGCGGAAGGCCCGGAACGCGACGCACTCGAGCTCAGTCTCCTGGTCGCACGCGCCAACGCGCTCGTGCCGCTGAAGAGCATTTCGGCGCCGGAGACGTTTGCGGCGATGAATGAAGCCAAGCGCATGCTGGACCGCGGCGTCGGAACGGATCTGCAGCGTGTCTCCATCCTGTTCGGGCTCTGCGCGGCGACGACCCTGATGGCGACGATGCAGCCGGCCCTCGAACTGTCGCAACAACTCATCGATGCCGCCGAGCGCCAGAACGATCCGACGCATCGGCTCGTCGCCTACCGCATTCTGGCAACCAATCAATACTACGCGGGTCAGAACCGCGATGCGTTCGCGAGCCTGGAACATGGCAGGCAATATCGCGAGCCGCGCCGGCAGAAGTCGCTGAGCTACCGGTTCGGTTGGGACCCGAGCCTGTCCATCCTCTGCTTCGAGGTGCTGGTGCGGCTGTCGCTCGGGCTGCTCGACAGCGCTGCGCGCCTCGGTGAGCAGATCCGAACCGAAACGCTCCATCACGAGCACACCGCCACGGTCGCAACGGTGAATTTCTGCGCCGGCACCTGGCCGCAGGCCGTGTTGGGTGACCTGGAAGCGCTGGAGCGCGATTCCGCCGCCTTGTCTGCCTATTGCGCCGAGACGAAAGTCGCGCAGATTCACCGGCTCGCCGACTTCCATCACGCCTATGCCCGCGCCATGCGCGAGCCAACGGAGCGAAACATGGTCGCGCAGCGCGCGGCGCTGGATGGCATTCACGCGACGGGCGGCTTCACGGGAAGCTCGTTCATGATCTCGAACCTGGCCGAGGTCGCCCTGGCGGCGGAAGACCTGAAGCGGGCGGAGAAGGACCTGCAAGAGGGCTTGGCCTTCGTCGAACGCTCAGGCGAGAACTATTGGGCCGCCGACCTGTATCGCTTGAGCGGGCAGCTCGCGCTCCGGCAAGCGAAGCCCGATCGGCCCCGGGCGGAAGCGTGCTTTGCACGAGCGATGGAAATTGCCCGTGGGCAGGAAGCGCGGTTGCTGGAGCTGCGCGCGACGACCGATCTTGCCCGGCTGTGGCAGGACACCAGGCCGGAGCGGGACACTGGCGCGCTGCTTGCTCCGATTCTGGCGGGGATCGAGGGCGGCGATGATGCGCGCGACGTTCGAAACGCCCGCGCCCTGCTCTCTCGGTCCGCAGCAACGCCGACGCCCCCGGCGCCGAGGCTCACGAGCGCTCTCCATTCTCGCAGCCGCTGATAAAATAGAGGTGGCCACGCGGGTCGAAGTTTCGAACTGACAAGATCAACAACCTCAGCTTGCAGAATGGCTGACATCCGGATAGGCCCGATGTACAAGTGCTTGCGACCTGACCTTCCGCCTCCAATCATCGGTCTTGGACCAGCCTGTAGTGCTTGCGTTCCAGGCCCGTAGTGTCCCATGCCAGCTCCCATTTCACGTAACTGTCATGACAACTCGGCCACTGTCATCTTGATTGATTCCGCGGCCAAGGGCATTCGCCCGCGCGACAACCCCTTCGCAGGAGAAACCGATGTCACCGAACGCTGACCAGCCGAACAACGATGATTCGAGCAAAGCTGAGGGACCGATCGTTCGGAGCGCCAGCTCGATATGGGGACTGGTGCTCGATCATCTCGTCGACAAGCACATGGAGGCCGTCGCGGCGATGAGGGTCAACCCTCCAGGTGGCGTCGCCCGGACATCCGATGGCGTCGTCGTGACGAGCAAGGAGCTCTACGATCAGGTCCTGCTCAATGCCGACGGCAACTACACCAATGCCGGATATCAGGAGCGCATGGAGCAGAGCATCGGTCCGATCTTCCTCGGCATGGATTGGGGGCCCGAATACGTCAAGGAATCGACGCCGGGCAATGCCGCGATCGGCAAGGTGACGAGGCGGGAGGCCTTCGAGCTCGCGCTGAAAGAGACGCGCACAGCGCTGGCGACCATACCCTCACCCGACGGCATCGTCGACATCCAGAGCCTATCCGACGTGGTGGTGGCGAAGATTTGCAGCCATTATTTCGACATCCCGGACGGCATCTTCGTCAAGCCCGGCGGGTTTTCGGTGTCCAACCTGCTTTCGCCGGGGGTTTGTCCCGCCGACTACACCTTCCCCTCCGCCTACATCTTCCATCCCGATCCGGATTTCATCCTCTCCTTCACCGGGAAGCGGACCGGCCAGATCCTGAGGGAATCGGTCGGGAAGTACGTGGCCGACAAGCGCGACTCCGCGCAATTGCCGGCTGCACCGATCACCCGCGCCTTGTTCGAGCAATATCCGGACTCAAAGGACAACGATCTCCTGGCACGAACCATCGTCGGCGTGATGATGGGAGCGTTGCCCACGATCAACGGCAACCTCAACGGCGTCGTCAAGGCCTGGCAACGGACCGCCACCCTGATGGCCTTGCAGGCGCAGCTCAAGGCCAACGTCCAGGCCGACGCGTTCGTCAAGGCGCATGAGGTGATCGAGCTGCCGATGCGGCAGGCCATGCAGATGCAGCCGACCCCTGACGCGATCTGGCGTCGCGCCACCAAGGATCACACGCTCGGCACCCAGAACCCGGTGCAGGTGAAGGCCGGTGACAAGATCTACCTCAGCATCGTGCAGGCGACGCAGGAGTGCCTGCGCAACGGCAGCGATGACGTATCTCCGATTTTCGGCGGCGACCGACGCAAGACTCCGCATCCGATCCATTCCTGCCCAGGCTTCGAGATGGGATTCGGTATCCTGCTCGGGATCGTCTACGGCGTCGTCGAGTTTCAGCCAAAGTAGCGATCGCGACCGCCTGCTTTCGGGGACGCCGCCCGCGGGCGTGCACGCGTGCGGCACCATTGACTCGGTGCCGGTAGCGGAACTTTTTCCTGCACCGCGACTTGGACCCACGCATTCATCATCGCCCACAGGATTGCCTGGCCAGCCTACCATCCATGCCCCCCAAGCCCGAAACCAAGCGCCCGGCACGAAAGACCATCGCAAGGTCGTTCTTTCGATGGCTCGGGCCGGGTCTCATCACCGGCGCGGCGGACGATGATCCATCGGGCATTGCGACCTATTCGCAGGCCGGAGCGCAGTTCGGCTTTGGATTGCTCTGGACCGTCTTTCTGACGACGCCGTTCATGATTGCGATCCAGCTCGTAAGCGCACAGATCGGAAGGGTGACCGGAAAAGGCCTCGCCGCGAATGTGATGGAGGTGATGCCGCGCTGGCTGGTCCTGGCGCTGATCTCCCTTCTGGTCCTGGCGAACACCTTCAACATCGCCGCCGACATCGCGGCGATGGCCGAGTCGCTCTCGCTGGTGATCGGCGGCCTCAATCATGAGCACGCGCTGATCTTCGCCTCGGCCTCCACGCTGCTGCAGGTGTTCGTGCCCTACCGTCGCTATGCGCCGGTGCTCAAATTCCTGACGCTCACATTGTTCGCCTATGTCGTCACGGCGCTGACGGTCGATGTCCCGTGGCGTCAAGCCTTTCAGGCAATGGTCTGGCCAAGCCCGACGATCAATGCCAGCTATTGCCTGATGGTGGTCGCCGTGCTTGGCACCACCATCAGCCCCTACTTGTTCTTCTGGCAGGCCTCGCAGGAGGTCGAAGAGATGAACCGCGGCCGCGTCGCCCGGCCGCTGCGCGAACTTGCGCGCGACGGCCATCATGAGCTCGACCGCATCAAGGTCGACACGACGGTCGGCATGATCTTCTCCAACATGATCGCCTTCTTCGTCATCCTGACCACCGCCGCCGTCTTGAACGGACACGGCATCAAGAACATCAACTCGGCGACGGAGGCCGCGGAAGCGCTGCGGCCGCTCGCCGGCCAGTTCACGTTCATGCTCTTTGCGCTGGGAATCATCGGTACCGGCCTGCTCGCCGTGCCGGTGCTGGCAGGTTCGGCAGCCTACGGTGTCGCAGAGGCGTTCGGCTGGCACGCCACACTGGAAGCGCGGGCGCCGGAGGCGGCCGGGTTCTACACCATCATCGCCGCCGCCACGATCATAGGCTTTGGGCTCGGCTTCACCGGCATCAACGCCATCCACATGCTGGTCTGGAGCGCCGTGCTCAACGGCATCGTCGCGGTCCCGATCATGGCGATGATGATGGTGATCGTCTCCAACCTGAAGCTGATGGGGCGCTTCAAGGCGCGGCCCTGGCTGATGGTGCTGGGCTGGATCGGCACCGCGATCATGGGCCTTGCCGTGATCGCCCTGTTTGCGTCGTTCGTCGCCGGCCTCGGACAGGCCTGATCAAGCCGAATTTGCTGTTCTCAAGGCAAACTGATGACGCAGGCGTCCGCTATTACTGCGCTGCGGCATGAGATTTGTATGTTATGACGACGTCCTGCCTCGAACGCCGGGCGCCCGAAGCAAAACGAAGAATATCCTTGGGGGAACGCCTTGAGCAAACGTGACCGTACCGCCGCCCGCACGACGCCCTATTCACCTTCGCCGCATGGCCTGGCACTGCTGCGCGATCCGCTGCTGAACAAGGGCACCGCATTCACCGACGAGGAACGCGATGCGCTGGGCCTGCGCGGCTTCCTGCCGCCGGCCGTGCTGTCGATGCAGGCGCAGGTCGAGCGCGTCCTGACGCATCTGCGCGGCCTGCCCAGCGATCTCGAGAAATACATCGCACTGAACGCGCTCCATGATCGCAACGAGGCGCTGTTCTTCCGCGTGGTCTGCGACCACATCGACGAGATTCAGCCGCTGATCTACACCCCGACCGTGGGACTCGCCTGCCAGAGATTCGGCCTCATCTTCCAGCGGCCGCGCGGCCTGTTCATTTCAGCCAAAGAACGTGGCCACGTCGCCGAGATCCTGAGCAACTGGCCTTACCCGGCCAAGCTTATCGTCGTGACCGACGGCGAGCGCATCCTCGGCCTCGGCGATCTCGGCGCCTATGGCATGGGCATCCCGGTCGGAAAGCTCTCGCTCTATTCTGCTTGCGCTGGAATTCATCCCAAGCTCTGCCTGCCCGTGACGCTCGACGTCGGCACCAACAATGAGGAGCTGCTCAACGATCCCTACTATATCGGCCTGCGTCAGCGACGCGTGACTGGAACGGACTACGACGATTTCGTCGACGAATTCGTCACCGCGGCGCGCGAAACCTTTCCGGGCGTGCTGATCCAGTTCGAGGATTTTGCCAACCACTCGGCCTTCCGCCTGTTGCACAAGTACCGCGACGATGCGTGCGTCTTCAATGATGACATCCAGGGGACGGCCGCCGTGGCGCTGGCCGGCCTGTTTTCCGCGCTTCGCGTCACTGGCGGCAAGTTGAACGAGCAGAGGCTGCTCTTCCTCGGCGCCGGCGAAGCCGCAACCGGCATCGCCGAGCTCGTGGTCTCCGCGATGGTGGCCGAAGGCGCGTCCGAGGCCGAGGCGCTGCGGCGCAACTGGCTGGTGGACTCGCGGGGCCTGGTGGTCAAGGGACGGCCGGGACTGACCGAGCACAAACTGCGCTTCGCGCATGAGCAGGCGCCGATCTCGGATTTCCTGACTGCGATCCGCACGCTCAAGCCCACCGCCATCATCGGCGTCGCCGCGGTCGGCGGGGCCTTCACGCCCGACGTGCTGAGAACCATGGCGCGGCTCAACGAGCGACCGATCATCTTCGCGCTCTCCAACCCGACCTCCAAATCGGAGTGCTCGGCGGCGGAGGCCTATCGCCATACCGAGGGCCGGGCGCTGTTCGCCTGCGGCAGTCCTTTCGACGCCGTGCAGCTCGATGGCAAGACCTTCATCCCCCGCCAGGGCAACAACTCCTATATCTTCCCCGGCGTTGGCCTTGGAGCAATCGGCAGCGCGTCCAGGCTCGTGACCGACGAGATGTTCATGGCGGCCGCGCATGCGCTGGCCAACTCGGTCAGCGAAGCCGATCTGCAGCAAGGCAGCCTGTATCCGGCCCTGCCCAGGATCAGGGAGGTCTCCGCGCAGATCGGCGCGGCTGTCGCCGGTGTCGCCTATCAGCGCGGACTTGCCGGCGGTCCGACTCCCAACGACCTCGTCGGGTTCGTGCAGACACAGATGTACGATCCGAGCTACTGAAGCGGAGGATCAGCTTCGCTGCAGCAGCCGCCGCAGGCTGTGAATGTCCGCGACCTTCTCGATCTCGAAGATCGTCTCGATCAGCTTCATCGAAGGTTCTCGGCCGAGCACGGGCGCCGTCAGGTCGCGCGCCTTATCGATCACCTCGTTCCGCGTCATGGGATTGCGCGGCGTGCCGCGCACCGCGCCAACCCGCTCCAACAGGTGGCTGCCATCCGCGAGATCGATCTCGACCACCGCCTCGCGCGCCGGCAGCACCTTGGCGAGTTCCTCGTCGCGCACCAGCTCGATCTTGGCGCGCTGCTGGAGCACCGCCGGATCCTGCATGCGCGGCTTGTCGTGCGCGGCATGGAACGACACGGTCTTGTCGATCAGCATCACCGCGACCATGTGCTGCAGGCAGATGTCCGGAATGTCGCGATTGTCCACCACGGCGGCAACCGAAGGTGCGAGCCGGACCGTCACCTTCTTCACCTGGTCGGTTTCGAACGGCTGCTTGCCGCGGATCGCCTCGATGGCGTCGAGCGGAGCCTGGATCGGTGAGCCCACCGTCCATTTCTTGATGTCGGTCTGGGCGATCTCGTAGCGTTCGCCGAGCTTGTCGGCCAGCCGATCGGGTTGTGCCTTCGGGGCATAGGCCGTGAAGAAATTGTCCGCCCCGGAGAAGATGTCGTCGACGCCGTTCCAACCCGATTTGACCAGCAGTGCCGCCGTCACGCCGTTGCGCGCCGGCATGCCCGCGAACACGAAGGCCTTCTCGATGTGGTCGGTGTCGCGCCGCCAAGCGAGAAATCCGGAGGACTCCTGCGCGGCGTAGTCCAGCGCCCAGCGTACCTGCCGGGCGTCGAGGCCCGCCGCGCAGATCGCCGCAGCCGCCGCACCGAAGGTTCCGGCGATGCTGTGGGTCGAGAGGCTGTTCTCATAGCTGAAGGAGGCGCCGCCCATCGCCATGACGACGCGGGTGCCGACGTCATAGCCCAAGGTCACTGCGCGCAGCAGTCCAATGCCGTCGACGCCGAACACCTCGCAGCTCGCCAGCGCCGCCGGCACGACGGAGCAGCCCGGATGCGAGCGGGATTCGTTGTGGGAATCATCCGTCTCATCGGCATGCGCCATCACGCCATTGGCGAGCGCAGCATCAATCGGCGAGGCCGTCAGCGCCGAGCCCACGACGGTGATCGCACCGTTGCCGCCATGCTCCCGGATATAGCGCTGCGCCGCCTGACCGGGCGGCAATTCCGAGCCGGAGATCATCGCCGCGACCGTGTCGACCAGATGGTATTTCGCCTGCTCGGCGACTTCGTCCGGCAATGGTCGCGTCAAGGCTGCGCTCATATAGGTGCTGAGCGCCGTCATGATCGGGCCGGGACCAGGACTGGCCCCCTGCGCCAACGTGCATACCGGCCGCGCCCCCAGCATCGCCGCCGTGCCCGCCGCCATGCCGATGAATCCGCGCCGCGACTGCATCTTGATAACCCATCCGTCAGCAGCGCGGCCATGCGAGACCGGCGCCCGCTCATGGACACAGGTTTTGCTTGAAAATGCCTCAGATGGCAACCTGCCGTCCGATCTCGACCACCTGATCAATGGGAAGGCTGAAGAAATCGCTGACATGCTGTGCATTGCGTTCCATCAGGGCGAACAGCCGTTCCTGCCAACCCGGAAGGCCAGTGCCGTCCTCGCGGCGGATCACCGTCTCGTGTCCGACGTAGTAGGTCACGTCCGCAAGGTCGACAGTGCAGCCGAGCGACTTGCTGGTGGTGAGCAGCTCGGGAATATGCGGACGTTCCATGAAGCCGAAACGCGCCTCGGCACGCCAGACATTCGGCGCGACCTCCTCGAGCATCATGCGGCTCCCGGAGCTGATCCAGGGCACGGAAAGAATCTCCACCCGCAGCACGAACAGATGTTCGTGCAGTGCGCGGTTGTGCTTGACATGCCAGACCATCACCGGCGGCGTGTCCCGCGCGGTGCGGGTGAGAAACACCGCCGTTCCCGGCACCCGCGGCACGTTCTTGGCCGCGATCTTGGCCATGAAATCCGGAATCGGCATCAGCGCCTCGTGCATGCGCATCGAAACGGCCGCGGCACCGCGGTGCCAGATCCACATCAAGCCGTAGACCGTGATCGCCAGCACCAGCGGCACATAACCGCCTTCGGCCACCTTGGTCAGGTTGGCGAGGAAGAAGGCGCCGTCGATCACCAGGAAGAACGCGGCGACCGCGCCGGCCGCCGGCAGGCTCCATTGCCATATCTCACGCATCGCAATGAAGAGCAGCGCCGACGTCATCAGCATGGTCAGGGAGACCGCAATGCCGTAGGCCGAAGCGAGATTGTCCGACTTGCCGAACCCGACGGTCAGTCCGAGCGTCACCGCCATCAACACCCAGTTGACGGCGCCGACATAGATCTGGCCGTAGCCCTCCGACGAGGTCTGCTTGATCTGCAACCGCGGCAGCCAGCCGAGTTGAATCGCCTGCCGCGTCATCGAGAACGCGCCGGTGATGATCGACTGGCTGGCGATGATGGTGGCGATCGTCGCCAGCACGATCAACGGCAAGAGCAGCGCGTCCGGGCACAGCCGGTAGAAGATGTTGCCGTCGGTCGGCGCGCCTTCAAGCACCAGTGCCGCCTGCCCAGCATAGTTGAGGATCAGGCTCGGAAACACGACCGCGAACCAGGCGAGCTTGATCGGCTTCGCACCGAAATGCCCCATGTCGGCATAGAGCGCCTCTGCGCCGGTGACGCAGAGAAACACCGCGCCCAGCACCAGGAAGCCGGTGAGCCCGTTGGAGAACAGATAGGACAGCCCGTAGGTCGGGCTGAGCGCGGCGAACACGGAGGGATGCCCGACGATCCCCCGCAGGCCGAGCAGCGCCATGATGACGAACCACGCAAGCATCACCGGGCCGAAGAACCGGCCGATCTCGGCAGTTCCCCGCGACTGGATCGCGAACAGCGCAAGCAGGATCGCGACCGCGCCGGGCACGACATAGGGCTGCATCAACGGCGTCGCCATCTCGAGGCCCTCCAGCGCCGACAGCACCGAGATCGCCGGCGTGATCGCACCATCGCCGTAGATCAGGGCGGCGCCGAACAGGCCGACTGCGACGATGGTCGGCCTGTGTTGCTTCTTCACGCCGAGCAGGGCCATCAGGGCCAGAATGCCGCCCTCGCCGTCATTGTCGACGCGCATCGCGAACAGCACGTATTTCACGGTCGTGATGATGAAGAGCGTCCACAACACCAGCGACAGCGCGCCGAGCACGGTGGCTGCATTGGGAGATTTCTCCGCCGTGCCGAGGATGGTCTTGAACGTGTAGAGCGGGCTCGTGCCGATATCGCCGAACACGATTCCGAGCGCCGACAAGGCCAGCAGGGTCACCTTGCCCCGCGGAGGCTGTCGCGCCGTAGCGCCGGCCGGCTCGGCTGCGCTCGCCGTGCCATCCAGTTCATGCGCTTCGCTCGCCACGGTCAGGGGGTCGCTCATGGTGTTGGTATAGACTATCCCGCCAAAGTACGACACTCCAACGACCGGACCGCCATCCGGACCTGCTAGACAAGGCCAAGTTCGGCCGGGCGTGCGCCGGGGAAGATGCGCTGCAGGTTCGCCGCACCGAGCCCATACATGCGCTCGAACAGGCCGGCGAGCATCGCGCGATAATCCGTCAGGACGGGATAGTCGCGGTTCTGGAACAGGTGGACCTGGTCGATCTTGACCTGCTCGCCGTGGATGCGGCCGCCATTGATGCCGCCGCCCAGCACCCAATAGACGCTGCCGTGGCCATGATCGGTGCCACGATCGCCATTCTCGCGGAAGGTACGTCCGAACTCGGAGATCACGACGACGACGGTGTCGCGCCATCCTGGCTGGCCAATCTCCTCCGAGAAGCCCGCGAGGCCGCGCCCGAGCTCGCCGAGCCTGTCGGCGAGATAGCCATTGGCTGCGCCTTGGTTGACGTGCGTGTCCCAGCCACCGACATCGACGAAACCGACATTGAATTGATCCCGCATCAGGCGCCCGATCCGGCGTGCCGACAGTTCGAAGCCGCGCGGTGATACCGCCCCCCGATTGGCTGCGGTCATCTCCGCAGAAATGGAGCGATAGACATCGTCGCGCACCCGGAAGCCTTCCGACACTGACGGCGCAAGCGGGCTTTGCGCATACATTTCCTTGATCAGGGCGGCCTGCCGGTCGTCGACGCTTGGCTTGCCGACATTGTTGATGCTGGTGTTCGGAACCTGTTTCGTGCCGCGAAAGATCAACGGCAATTGATCGGTGAAGGAGATCGGCCTGGTGCGCGTGAGCTCGGCGGCAAGCCGGCTCATGAAGCCTGAGCGATAGTCGCGAGCACCGCCAACCGACTGGCCAAGCTCGATCGTGTCTTGCGTCTCGAAATGGCTGCGGGTGAGATCATCGCCGGTGCCGGCAAACGGAACGAAAGCGATCTCCCGCTTCTCCCATATCGGATAAAGGCTGTCTCGGAACGCCGGATGCAATCCCCAGTCCGCACTCAGCGACAGCGCGGCATTGGGATTACCGGCGTCGGGCTTCGCGATGCCGAGCGTTGGACGTGACTGATAGTAGAAGTCGCTTGAAACCGGCACCAGCACGTTGGCGGCGTCGTAGGCGCCGCGCAGGAACACGACCAGCAGGCGTGCGTCGGTCGCGGGCGCCGCCCAGACGCGGCCGGCCACGGTCAAGGGAGCGGCGGCAGCGAAGGCCTTGATCAGTTCACGGCGATTCATCGTCGCTCTCCCTCCGCATGGTCAGTGCATGAATTCGGGCGACGACAGGAACAGCGTATTCCAGTCCTGAGGCGAGACCGCCTTGTCGAGCGCCGCGAGCGTTGCCGGCCCCAGCGTCTGCTTGAGCCCGTTGAAATAGAGTGCGTTCTGGACCAGCGGAAATGCCGGCTGGTCGACCGCGTTCGGCACATCCGGCTTGAACAGGCCCGACGAGCCCGAGCCGATCTGGCGGGCAATCTCGAAGCGCACCATCATCTGGCCGGGACCATTCCAGGAGGCCGATGTCATCGAGTAGCCGTCCGGGGTCTCGTGGTTGAACAGACCCTCGCCCATTCGGTTGACCCAGTTCTGGATCGGAGCAGTGTTGAGGATCACCTTGTCGTCATAGGCGAGCCGTACGGCCGAGAGCGCATAATGCATCGGGTCCTTGAACCGCGCGCCGGGCTTCAGCGAAGTTGAAAACTCCGGCGCGTGCACCATCGCGGCAAGCACCGCGGCGATGTCGCCGTCCGATGTCTTGAAGGCCTGCGCCATCTTCTGAACCAGCGAGTCCGGCGGATCGTCGGAGACGAAGTAGGTCGCGATCTGCCGCGACAGATGCGTCGCCGTCGCCGGATGATGCACCAGGATGTCCAGCGCCTCGTCGACCTCGGCCAGCCCCTTGCCCTTGATGAGATGGCCAAGCAGCGTCTTGTCGCCGTAGTCGTGGCGCGCAGGATTGAACTCGAAGGCGCCTTCACGCAGGAGCTGCGACTGCAATGGCGGCGGAAGCTTAGGATCTTCCGGCTTCACGTCGATGCCGACACCGGTCAGGATCTTTGCCAGCGCCTCGACGTCGGCTTGGGTGTAGCCGGAACCCACGCCCATGGTGTGCAGCTCCATGATCTCGCGGGCGTAGTTCTCGTTGATATGGCCGGCTGCGTTGTCGGCATTGTCGAGGTAGCGCAACATCGCCGGATGATGCAGCGTGGCGGACAGCAGATCCCGGAACTTGCCGAGAGCAAAGGGCCGGATCGCATGGTCGACGTAGTCGCCGACCAGGATGCGAAGGTTCGCCTTGTACTGGTGCACGTTGAAATGATTGAACCAGAACCAGGTCATGCGCTCACGCAACTGGTCCGGCGCGTAGAGCGCGCGAAGGATCGTGCGCGCGGCCGCCTGCTTGGCCCGATCGTTCATGGCGCCCTGGTAGACCTGCTGCGCGGCCTTTTTCTGCTCGGGATCGGCGACTTGGTTGGCGCTCTTCGCCTGCTGATCGAAAGAGGCGGCCATGTCGAACGGCAGCTTGTGCACGTCCGGCATCGCCTCGATCTGGGCATTGACGGCTGCCGGCAACGCCATGCTGGCAGGCGGATGAAGCTGTTCCTGCAACCACCGTTCCATGCCGACGCTGCGCAAATGCTCCGCGCTCGACGCATCGACGCCCCAGGTCAGCCGGTCCAATAGCGCGAGGTCATGGGGACTGAATTCGCCCGGCTGGGTGGCGGCGATCGTCGGCGCCATTGCAACCGCCAGCAGTACGACCCGCATGATCCGCCGACAGCGGCTGGATTGCAGAAGCTCCAATGAGATCATCGAACCGCCAGGACTTGCAATGAGGACTTGCGATGAGGACTTGCGATGAGCGCGAGACGCGGAACCAAGCTTGGCCAAATATGTCTGAATAGGCACTGAATGGAATTCCCTCAAGCGACACGCCGAATGGTTCCGGGCTACCGAAGGCTCCGGAATATTTCGGCGCACACATCGATCAAGGCCAAGTACGAGCAACAGCCGGGCGAGATTTTCCCGCACCGGCGCCAGTTGTGTTGCGCATAGCGAGGCTTGACCTCAATTGAAGTGCCAGGTTTGCGAAGTTCTCAGCGTACCGTTCCCGCAATCGAAATTCCTCCGACGCCTGGTCAAGATTCTCTGTTTCATAGTGTCCGCGGGCCTCGCCGTGAGCGAGGCCCAGGCCGAGGGCTGCCCGACCGCGAAGGATGAAATGGCCACCGACCGGCCCGATGTGACCAATTCGAGCCTCGTCGTTCCCGTCGGCAGCCTCCAGAACGAGAATGGCGCAAACATCAGTGCGCGCGACGGCGCCCAGGCCATCGACGGCACCAACAGCCGCTGGCGGCTCGGGGTCGCGCCGTGCCTGGAAGTGCTGGTGGACCTGCCGAGCTATGCCGCCCCACTCCGAGGCGGCGGCCCGTCGGGCTTCACCGACGTGGCGCCGGCATTGAAATGGCAGGTCAGCCCGCTCCCCGGCAAGCTCGAGCTGTCCATCGTCGCCGGCGTCGCACTGCCGACCGGCGCGGTGGAGATCGCCGGGCGCGGGGCGCAGCCCTACCTGCAGCTCCCCTGGTCCTATGAGTTGCAGGACGGCTGGGGCGTCAGCGGCATGTTCACCGGGTTCTTCCGTCCCGAGGACTTCACGGCCAGGAGCATCACAGAGACGACCTTCGTGCTGGAGAAGAAGCTGACGGAGAGGTTCAGCGCCTTCACCGAATATGTCGGCGACTATCCGCAAGGTGCGAGCCCGAGCCAGCTCTGGAATTCCGGCGGCGAATATCATCTGGACCGGACGCAACAGGTCGATTTCCATGTCGGGATCGGACTCAACCACAATGCCCCGACCTATGTGGCCGGCATCGGCTACTCTTTCCGCCTCGACGGATTGTTCGGAGGACCGGCGAAATAGCCACCGTTTCCTCGTCCAGCCGGACCGCGTATAGATGTAGAGGTCCGAAAAACAAGAACCGGCCGCGGGAGGAAACGCCATGACGACCCAATCGAAGATCACCAACGTCGAAACCTTGGCCTGCGATGCGGGCTGGCGAAACTACCATTTCGTCAAGGTCACGACGGAAGACGGCGTGGTCGGCTGGAGCGAATACGACGAAGGCTTTGGTTCGCCCGGCGTCAGTGCCGCCATCCAGCGCCTCGCCACGCGCGTGGTCGGCCAGAACACGTTCCAGCACGAGCGCATCTATGCCGAATTGTTCGCGGCGACGCGTCCGGCCACCGGCGGCGTGGTGTCGCAAGCGCTCGGCGCAATCGAGAATGCGCTGCTCGACGCCAAGGCGAAGCTGTTGGGCGTGCCCTGCTATGAATTACTCGGCGGCAAGATCAGGGACCGTATTCGGGTCTACTGGTCGCATTGCGCGACCTGGCGCATCAACCATCCCTCCTGGTACAAGCCCGCGATCGAGAGCCTCGACGGAGTCAAGGCAATCGGCCGCGAGGTGCGCGAAAAGAAGTTCACTGCGCTGAAGACCAATATCTTCACCTATGATGGCGGCAAGCCGACCGGCTGGCGGCCCGGCTTCGGCACGCCGTTCCAGCCCGAGATCAATGTCGATCGCAGGGTCTTGCGCGACCTGCGCATGCATCTGGAGGCTATCCGGGAAGGTGCCGGGCCGGACGTCGACATCCTGCTCGACCTCAATTTCAACGCCAAGACCGAGGGGTACTTGAAGATCCTGCGCACGATCGAGGATCTCGACATGTTCTGGATCGAGATCGACAGTTTCAGCCCCGAGGCGCTCGGCTACATCCGAAGGCAGAGTCCGCATCCGATCTCGTCCTGCGAGACGCTGTTGAGCCTGCGCGAATTCCTGCCTTATCTCCGCGAGCAGGCGATGGATGTCGCGATCATCGACACGCCCTGGAACGGGGTATGGCAGTCGATGAAGATCGCCGCCGCCGCGGAAGCCTGCGAGGTCAATGTCGCCCCGCATAATTTCTACGGCCATCTCTGCACCATGATGAACGCGCATTTCTCCGCTTCCGTTCCCAACCTGCGCATCATGGAAATCGACATCGACCGGCTGGCCTGGGATCACGAGCTCTTCACGCATCTGCCGCATATCCAGGACGGCCATCTCGTGATACCGGATCGCCCGGGTTGGGGCACGGCGCCGAACGAGGAAGGGCTGCGCGCACATCCGCCGAAGGGGCAAAGCGGGCTTTTGAACTATGGAAGGGCTCCGTAACGACGGCTCCCTTGCGCGCAGTGCTCGCTCTCTGGCGAGCGCGGCGTTCGGTTTGATCAGGTCCGTCAGCGATACACCCGAGATGCACGCCCCCGGGTTCGAAGGCGGCAAGTACGGCCGAACGCTGATCTAGCGACCACCCTGCTGGTAGGATCGCTGCGACGCTGCCAGAAGGTTCGAGGACTGGCTCCGGCCAGTCCCGGAATATGTCGCTATCGCGATGCCCGACAGCAGCAGCAGCGCTGAATAGAAGAGGACGATACCACGCGCCCACCTTCGATAGGTCACGCGATCCTCCGGCGTCCTTTCGCGGAATTTCCGCGCGGTCAGGACGTTCGAGCAACAGCCCGCATCATTGCCATCCGAAAACATGCAATTCCCCTCCGACTGGAGCTTCCGGAAGAAGGGCGTTCTTCACGGCCG
>NZ_JAFAVV010000787.1 GCF_019242285.1 Bradyrhizobium sp. | reverse complement strand
CGCAAGCGGAGGGCAATCGCATATGGAGGGCTATCGCATATGGGACGAGTGGAGCGGTTGGGCTCACCCTCCCCTGGAGGGGGAGGGTCGGCACGCGATCGAGCGAAGCGAGATGCGTGCCGGGGTGGGGTGACGGTCTCTCCGTATCGGACAGTTTGCGCGCGGAAGCATCACCCCACCCCGGCTCACATTCCGCTTCGCTTCATGTGAGCCGACCCTCCCCCTCCGGGGCAGGGCAATCGCATATGACCTTGGAGAGCTGCTCGCGGTGGAATCGAATAGCGAACGAAGTGGAATCGGATCGCGAACATCTGTCCCGTTGTCTGTCGGACTTTCCGAATTTTGGGCAATATGCGATTGCCCTGCCCTCCGGGGGAGGGTGACCGGTCGTGCCGATGGCTCGAGCTCATATGCGATAACCCTGCCCACAAGGGGAGAAGGGAAGCGGAGCGCTACTCTGCCGCCGCGGCAAAGCGGCTGTTCTCCAACTCCGCCTCCAGCCGTGTCCGCTCCGCCGCGGCCTTGGCGATGCTCTCTTCCTTGATGTGGCCGTAGCCGCGGATCATCTCGGGGATGCGGGCGAGGCGCGCCAGCAGCGGAATCTGCTCCGGCTTCAGTGCCGCGACGCGCTGGTCGATCATCGCGAAATAGTCTTCGACCAGCCTGCGCTCGGCCTTGCGCTCCACGGTCCGGCCGAACGGGTCCCAGGTCGTGCCGCGCAGCGACTTGAGCCGGGCGAGCAGCCGGAAGGCGTGGATCATCCAGCCGCCGTACTCCTGCTTTCGGAGGCGCCCCGCCTTGTCACGTTTCGCGAAGATCGGCGGCGCCAAGTGGAATTTCAGCCGGTAGTCGCCGTCGAACCTCTCCGACAGCTTCTTCGCAAAACCGCCGTCGACATAGAGCCGGGCGACCTCGTACTCGTCCTTGTAGGCCATCAGCTTGAACAGGTTCTTTGCCACCGTCGCGGTGAGCGCGGTGGACGATGGCAGCGCCGCGGCCTCCGCGCTGCGGACCTTGTCGACCGCGGCGACATAGCGCGCCGCATAGGCCTGGTCCTGGTAGTCGCGCAGGAATGCGGCGCGCAGCGTGATCTCCTCGTCGAGCGTCTTCGTCGCCACCGTCGGCCGCTTGCGGAACTGCAGCACGCTGCGGATGCGCGTCATGTCGTGGGCGGCGAGCCGGCCCCAGGTGAAGGCCTGCTTGTTCATCTCGACCGCCGCGCCGTTGATCTCGATGGCGCGCAGCAGCGCATCCAGCGTGAGCGGAATCGTGCCTTTCTGGAAGGCATAGCCGAGCAGGAAGGCATTGGTGGCGATACTGTCGCCCATCAACGTGGCAGCGATGCCGGTGGCGTCGATGATGTCGAGATTGCGCTCGCCGATGGCATCGCGCAGCACCGTCTGCATCGTGCCCTGCTCGAAATCGATGTCGGGGTTCTGCACGAAGCTCGCGGTCGGCTGCAGATCGGCATTGACGAAGGCGCGCGTCACGCCGCGCTCGGCGCGGCTCAGCGCATTGGCGCCGGCCGAGACCACCATGTCGCAGCCGAGGATCAGATCGGCGCCGCCATTGGCGATGCGCACCGCCGAGATGTCCTCCGGCTTTGGCGCGATTCGCACATGGCTCATCACCGCGCCGTTCTTCTGCGACAGGCCGGTGAAGTCGAGCGCCGAGCAACCCTTGCCGTCGAGATGGGACGCCATGCCGAGCAGGGCGCCGATGGTGATGACGCCGGTGCCGCCGATGCCGGTGACCAGGATGTTGTAGGGCCGGCTCACCGCCGCCGGCACGGGCAGCGGCAGGTCGGTGAACAATTGCCCGCTGTCGACGGCGGAGGTTTCGATCTTCTTCAGCTTGCCGCCGTGCACGGTCACGAAACTCGGACAAAAGCCCTCGACGCAGGAATAGTCCTTGTTGCAGTTCGACTGGTCGATCTGGCGCTTGCGGCCGAACTTGGTGTCGAGCGGCTCCACCGAGACGCAGTTGGACGCTTGCGAGCAGTCGCCGCAGCCCTCGCAGACGAGGTCGTTGATGAAGACGCGCTTGGGCGGATCGGGATAGAGCCCGCGCTTGCGGCGGCGGCGCTTCTCGGCGGCGCAGGTCTGGTCGTAGATCAGGACGGTGAGGCCCTTGATCTCGCGCAATTCGCGCTGCAGCTCGTCCATCTCGCGGCGATGATGCACGGTCGCGCCTTGCGGGAAGTAGCCTCCGCGCGGGTACTTGCCGGGATCGTCGGAGACGATGACGAGCCGCTTGATGCCTTCGGCCCAGACCTGGTGGGCGATCTGCGCCACGGTGAAGCCGCCCTCGGCGGGCTGGCCGCCGGTCATGGCGACCGCGTCGTTATAGAGGATCTTGTAGGTGATGTTGACGCCGCTGGTGGCGGCGGCGCGCAGCGCCAGCAGGCCCGAATGGGTGTAGGTGCCGTCGCCGAGATTCTGGAAGATGTGCGCTTCGCTGGTGAACGGCGCCTGGCCGATCCAGTTGGCGCCTTCGCCGCCCATATGGGTGATGGTCGCGGTGCGCCGGCTCGGCACCGAAAGCGCCATGCCGTGACAGCCGATGCCGGCCATGGCGCGGCTGCCGTCCGGCAATTTCGTCGAGGTGTTGTGCGGGCAGCCCGAGCAGAAGAACGGCGTCCGTTGCAGGCTGATCGGCGCATGCGCGGTTTCCGGATGCTCGAAGGCCTCGAGCCGCGCCAGCCGCTGCTCCAGGGTCGGGCTCTGGTGGCCGAGCCGCCGCAGCCGCGCCACCAGCGCGGAAGCGACGATGGTCGGATTGAGCTCGCCTTCGCTCGGCAACAGCGGCGCGCCAGTTTCGTTCTGTTTGCCGACCACTGTCGGCCGCTTCCAGGCCTCGACATTGTAGAGAATGCGCTTGAGCTGATCCTCGATGAAGCCGCGCTTCTCCTCGACCACCAGCACGTCCTGAAGCCCCTCGGCAAAACGTCTGGCGCTGCTTTCCTCGAGCGGCCAGGTGAGCGCGACCTTGTAGATGCGCAAGCCCAGTGCCTCGGCGTCGCGGTCGCTGATGCCGAGATCGGCGAGCGCCTGCCGCAGGTCGAGATAGGCCTTGCCGGTGGCGAGGATGCCGAGCCGCGCCGGCTTGCCGTCGAGCACGATGCGATCGAGCCGGTTGGCGCGGGCGAAGGCGGCGATCGCCGCCATCTTCGGACCGAACAGCCGCCGCTCGGCCTCCAGCGGCGGATCGGGCCAGCGGATGTTGAGGCCGCCGGGCGGCATCTCGACATCGGTCGGTATCACCACCCGAACCCGGCCGGGATCGCTGTAGATCGAGGCGGAGCTCTCGACCGTCTCGCCGATCGCCTTGAAGCCGACCCAGCAGCCGGAATAGCGCGACAGCGCAAAGCCTTGCAGCCCGAGATCGAGATATTCCTGCAAGGTCGAAGGGTTGATGATCGGCATCATCGCCGCCGCGAACACCTGCTCGCTCTGATGGGCGAGAGTGGAGGACTGGCAGCCGTGATCATCGCCGGCGAGCGCGATCACCCCGCCATGGCGCGCGCTGCCGGCCGAGTTCGCATGCTTCAGCGCATCGACCGAGCGGTCGACGCCGGGGACCTTGCCGTACCAGATGCCGAACACGCCATCGACCTTGGCGCCAGGGAACAGCCCTACCTGCTGGCTGCCCCACACCGCGGTTGCGGCGAGGTCCTCGTTCAGCCCGGGAACGAACGCGACATCATGCGCTTGCAGGAAGGATTTCGCGCGCCACAGCGCGTGGTCGTACATGCCGAGCGGCGAGCCGCGGTATCCGGAGATGAAGCCCGCGGTATTGAAGCCGGCTGCGCGGTCGCGCTCGCGCTGCAGCATCGGCAATCGCACCAGCGCCTGGACTCCGGAGAGATAGATCCGCTTGGATTCGAGCCGGTACTTGTCGTCCAGCCCCACCTGCAACAGCGTCATCTTCTTGCTCCGTGAAGTCTTCTTGGCGACGCCCAACAAAGGCAGGACACCTGCCTCATCAGTGAAATCCATGTTCCGACAAAGTCAATATGCACTGCCCGCAAGGCGCTGCTGCGTAGGGGAGCATCGCTCAGCGAATGAGCAGATGCCGCGCGTGGAAGCGCGCGACGGTTGACGCGCAGTCGCCAGTCCTGATCCCAAGCGATTGAAAAAGCCAGGAATTCGCCGGGCTGACCTGGCCGGACCGCGTTGTACACAATGGCATGGCGCTTGCTTCGTTGAAGCCAACGGATTCTCGCCAACGGGAGCGGGCACGGCCATGCTGAACGCGACTCGAGCCGCAAGCGGTACCATCATCGCGGAGCCGGAGCCGATCGATCTCGACTGGTCGGCGACCGCGCTCGTCATCATCGACATGCAGCGCGATTTCATGGAGCCCGGCGGCTTCGGCGAGACGCTCGGCAATGACGTCGGCCAGCTCGCCCGCGCAGTGCTGCCGATCGCTTCCGTGCTGATGGCGGCGCGCGATCGGGGCATGCTGGTCATCCACACCCGCGAAGGCCATCTGCCCGACCTCTCCGATGCGCCGCCGGCCAAGGTCGCGCGCGGCGCGCCAAGCCTACGCATCGGTGATCCCGGCCCGATGGGGCGCATCCTGATCCGCGGCGAGGCCGGTCACGACATCATCCCGGAACTCTATCCGGTCGAGGGCGAGATCGTGATCGACAAGCCCGGCAAGGGCGCGTTCCACGCCACCGCGCTCGGCGACATCTTGCAGAAGCACGGCATCGACAACCTGCTGGTGTGCGGCGTGACCACCGAGGTCTGCGTCAACACCACCGTGCGCGAGGCCAATGACCGCGGCTATCGCTGCGTCGTCATCTCCGACGGCTGCGCCTCCTACTTCCCCGAATTCCACGAGATGGGTCTGAAGATGATCAAGGCCCAGGGCGGCATTTTCGGCTGGGTTGCCGATTCCGATGCCGTGCTCGAGGCCATGCAAGCGGAGACATCGAACAGCAATCTGGCAGCGGGAGCATCACGATGAGCGCGAGTGCGACGGCGGGAAAACCAGGCTTCAAACCGGAGCTCTGGACCCCGGGAGACTGGAACGCCTTTTTCGGCTTCGGCACCAACATCCTGGTCAACATGCTGGTGCTGACCGGGCTGTTGCGGTTCGTGCTGAAGATGCCGGACCCGATCGTGTTCGGTCGCATCCTGCCGGCGCTCGGGCTGATGCTCTGCCTCTCCACCTTCTACTACGCGTTCCTGGCCTATCGCCTGGCGCAGAAGTCCGGCCGCGGCGACGTCTGCGCGCTGCCGTCGGGGGTGAGCGTGCCGCACATGTTCATCGTCACCTTCGTGGTGATGCTGCCGATTGCGCTGAAGACCGGCGACCCCCTGAAGGGCTGGTCGGCTGGGCTGGTCTGGGTGTTCTTCCAGAGCTTTCTCCTGATGATCGGTGGCTTCATCGCACCGGTCATCCGTCGCATCACGCCCCGCGCTGCGCTGCTTGGTACGCTCGCGGGCGTCTCCATCACCTTCATCTCGATGCGGCCGGCGCTGGAAATGTACATGACGCCGCAGATCGGGCTCGTCTGCTTCGCCATCATCCTGGTGAGCTGGTTCGGCGGCGTGAAATATCCGCGCGGCATTCCCGCCGGCCTGATCGCGATCGCGGCTGGCATGGTGATCGCCTGGGGGTCCAACCTGTTCGGGCTCTCCCTCGGCGGCTTGAGCGTGAAAGGCGTCGGTGACGCCTTCGCCAATTTCGGCTTCTCGGTGCCGATCCCGGCCTTTGGCCAGGTGTTCTCGGGCTTCGAATATCTCGGCGTGATCCTGGTCACCGCGATCCCGTTCGGCATCTACGACCTGGTCGAAGCCATGGACAATGTCGAGAGCGCGGAAGCCGCCGGCGACGAATACCCGACCACGCGGGTCTTGACCGCCGACGGCGTCGTCAGCCTGATCGGCTGCCTGATGGGCAATCCCTTCATCAACGCGGTCTATATCGGCCATCCCGGCTGGAAGGCGATGGGCGGCCGCATCGGCTATTCGGCCGCGACCGGCGTGATGGTGATCCTGCTGTCGTGGCTCGGCATCATCTCCTTCCTGCTGGCGCTGGTGCCTGTGGTCGCGATCTCGCCGATCCTGCTCTATATCGGCATGCTGATCGGCGCGCAGGCGTTCCAGACCACGCCCGCGCGGCACGCGCCCGCCATCGTGCTGGCGCTGACCCCGCATCTCGCCGCCTGGGCCAAATTGCAGATCGACACCATGCTGGCCTCGACGTTGTCGGCCGCGCAGGCGGTGGGCGGGCTCGCGGCGGACAAGACCGCCGACGTCAAGGCTGCGGCGATCGCCGCCTTGCCGCAGCAGGGCGTGCTCTATCGCGGGCTCGAGGTGATGGGCGGCGGCTCGATCATCGCCGGCCTCGTGCTCGGCGCCATCGGCGTGTTCGTGATCGAGCGCGATTTCGTCAAGGCCTCCGCCTTTGCTCTGTCAGGCGCGGTGCTGACCTATTTCGGTTTCATGCATGGCGAATCCGTCGGCATCGGCGGCGGATTGGGCGTGACGCCCGCGGTGGCGCTGGCCTATCTCGTCGTCGCCGGCGGCCTGTACGCGCTGGGGCGGCTAGGCACCAGCGAGCATTTCGTCGCGCATCCGGAGATGTCGGCCGCGCCGGCGGAGTAGGGGATTGTTGACTGTCTTGCCGCAGCACGGGCGGACGAGCGAGCGGGGCGACGTGAACCGAGCTCGCCACGCTGCTGAATCAAGGCCTCACCGCCGGCGCCTCCATCGCCATGTCGCGGGCGCGCATCATCAGATAGAGTTCGAGCTCGACCAGCTCGGGCGCGCCGAAATCGTAAGGTTTGGCCCGCACGCCGGTGATGCAGCCGCGCATGCGGCGCTCAATCGAGCCGACCGTCTGCCACTCCAGGCGGTAGGTCGGATACCCGGTCGGCTGTCCTTGCGTGATCGGCGAGCCCGCGAGCTTCTTCTCCCAATTGTCGTCATGGCAATTGACGCAGGCGAGGTTGAGCTGGCCTTGTCGCTGCATGAACAGCTCGTGCCCTTTCTCGACGAAGGGTTTCAGCTCCGGGTCGTCGCCGACCGCAATCGGCATGCCCTTCGACTGCGCGGCGACGTAGGCGTTCAGCGCCAGCAGATCGTGGCTCTCATAGGCCAGCGGCTCCGCCTGCTGATGGTCGGCGCGGCAGAGGTTGATGCGCTGGTCGAGGCTGACCGGGCGGCCGAGCGTCTTGTCGAAGGCCGGGTAGCGGGCGGCCACGCCCTTCATGCTCGCGGCCGCGTCGCCATGGCAGTCGGCGCAGGCCTTGCCGGCCGTCCCCTGCTTCTGCTTCCACAGCGCCTCGCCGTCGAGCACCCAGAGCATGCCGGGATTGGCGGTGTCGTCATCCTGCATCGCCTTGGTGTCGGCCGCCATGAAATCGTAGCCTGAGCGGCGTTCGCTTGGCGCGATCTCGCCGGCGTAGACCGGCGCGAGCGTCAGCATCGCGATGATGACGGCACGTTTCATAAGATGGTGATCGCGGCCGAAGCCGTGTTGGAATAGCCGTTGTCGCCGATCCATTCGAATTCGAATTTGCCGCTCTCGTTCGCCACCGTGAAGAACGAGAAAAAAGGGTTTGCGGCGATCGCCGGAAACAGGTCGGCGCGGAAAATCTCCCTGCCATTGTAGCGACAGGCAAAACTCGTGATGATGTCGCGCGGCACCAGGTCGCCGGCGGCGGTACGGCGATAGCCGGTCTCCATGATGTGCGAGGTCAGCGCCTTGATCTCGATGATGTCGCCGCGCTTCGCCTGCTTCGGCACGCTGATCAATGCGGCGGCCATGGCTTCAGCCCTCTTCGGTGCAGGCGGCGAGCGTGACCACGACGTCGGCGCTCGCCGACCAGAACGAGCCGTCCGCAAGCTGCGCGATCGCCACCACCTTCTGGCTGTCGGCGAGCCGGATCCGGGTCGCGACCTGCGCACGCCCGGCCCACGGGCCGAGATAGAAATTGCCGATGTTCGGCTGCGGGTTCTTCTCGTTGAAGACGTGGATGCTCTTGACGTGATCCTGCTCTGTCATCGGGCTCTCGACGCTCACGGTCATCGGCACCGTATTGCCGTTCTCGACCAGAGGCGGAATGTCGAGCTTGACCTTGCCGACACGCACCGGCGCCTCGCCGACGACATTGCGGATGGCGGAGGCGAGCATGGCGGGTGTCGCTTTCGCCGGGCGGAGCTGCACAGTGCCGGCAAAGGCGGCACCGCCGGCAAGGGCGATAAAGTGACGGCGCGAGGTTCGTTCGCGATGGTGCATCACCTGGGCCTTCTCATTCGCGCAGGGTGGCAAGATAAGCCACGATGTCTTCGATCTGTTCCGCGTTGAGGATCGGCTTGTCGCGAAAGGCCACACCGACCCGCTCGAGCCCTTCCACGCGGTAGTAGGATGGCATGATCGTCGCCGGATTGAGGCGCGCGGCATCGACCAGCCGAAGCCGGAGCTGGCTTGCGCTCCAGCGGCTGCCGGCGCCGGCAAGATTCGGCGCGAGGTCGCCCTGGAACTTCTGTTCTGCAATTGGAGCAGGGTGGCAGAGGATACAGGTCGTCGTGCGGTCGGCTACCAAGGCGCGGCCACGCGCAGCGTCGCCCGCCGAGCCCGTGAGCGATTGCGGAATGCCGTCGCCGACGATGTCGTAGTTCGCCAGCGCCCGTGCGTCGGCGGGGCCGAGCAGGGCGAACGCCAGCGCGATATGGAGGAGCGATCTAGCCAAAGCTGTCTGCCGTGATGGTCTTGAACCAGGCTTGCGCCTCGGCGGCTTCGCGCGCGCGGGTCTCGCGCGGCGCGTCGACGGCGCTGGAGCCGCCGTTCCCGGTCTCGACAAAGATATCGTCCTTCGGCACATAGGTGCCGGCGAGCGAGAAGGCGTAGCCCGGTGCGACCGTGTCATAGCAGATGCCCCGCAGCTTGGGCGTTTCCGGCGTCTTGCCCGAAAGCTGGTCGACGATGGTGGCCGCACAGGCCTTGCCTTGCGCGTTCGCCGCCGAGGCCGATTTCGGAATGCCGCCGCCGAGGCAGGCGTCGCCGATCACATGGATGTCGGGCACGAGCTTCGAGGCAAAGGTCACGGGATCGATTGGGCACCAGCCGGTGCGGTCGGCCGCGCCCGCGATCTCGGCGATGCGGCCGGCCTTCTGAGGCGGGATCACGTTGGCGATTTCGGGTGTGTAGTTGCCGAACTCGGTGATGATGGTCTTCGTCTTGGGTTCCACCGAAGTCACCCTGCCGCCCTGCGACAGCGGCACACGCTCGATCATGTCGCCATAGAACGTCTTCCAGGCGTCCTCGAAAAGGCGCTGCTGGGGAATTTCGTCCTTGGCGTCGAGGATCAGCACTTTCGAGCGTGGCTTCTTCGCCTTGAGATAATGGGCGATGAGGCTGGCGCGTTCGTAGGGCGCGGGCGGGCAGCGCGCCGGATTGGCCGGCACGGCAATCGCCACCGTGCCACCGTCGTCCATGGCTTCGAGCTGCTTCCGCAACAGGAGGGTTTGCTCGCCCGCCTGCCAGGCGTGCGGCATTTTTTCGAACGCCGCCTCGTCGTAGCCGGGGAGCGCGTCCAGCTTGAAATCGATGCCGGGCGACAGCACCAGACGCTCGTAGCCGAGCGTGCCACCGTCGGCGAGGGCGACGCTATGCGCGTGCGGATCGATCTTCGTTGCTGCCTGCGGAACGACGGTGATGCCTTGGGCCGCGATCTTGTCGTAGCCGAACTGCTGGGCATCGATCTCACGCAGGTCTGCGATCACCTCATTGCTCAGGGGACAGGCAGTGAAGATGCCGGTGGGCTCGATCAGCGTCACCACGAGCTTCGGCTCGAGCCGTTTCAACGCGCGCGCGCAGGCGACCCCGCCGAAGCCGCCGCCGACCACGACGACGCGCGCCGCAGCTTGCGCGCGTGCGATGGCGGGGAAAGCCAGCGGGATGACCGATGCGGCGAGGCGTCGGACAGCCTCTCTCCGCGTCACTTTCATGCGCATGATCCAATGGTAGGACGGCGGCCGCCTTGCGAGCCGCCGCCGGCCTCCTTCTAGGCGAATGTGATGTTCTCGTTCCGCAGCGGCGCGTTGCGGATGCGTTTGCCGGTCGCCGCGAAATAGGCGTTGAGCACCGCGGGGCCGGCGACGCAGATGGTCGGCTCGCCGACGCCGCCCCAGAATCCGCCGCTCGGCATCACGATCGATTCCACCTTCGGCATCTCGTTGATGCGCATCGAGTTGTAGGTGTCGAAGTTGGTCTGCTCGATATAGCCATCCTTGACGGTGCAGCCGCCGTAGAACAGCCCGGTCAGGCCGTAGACGAAGGAGCCCGCGATCTGGCGCTCGATCTGCGCGGGATTGACGGCATAGCCGGGATCGGTGGCCGCGACGATGCGATGGACCTTGATCTTGCTGCCGTCGGTCACGGAGATTTCGGCGGCCGCGGCGACGTAGCTGCCGAAGCCCATGTAGTGGGCGAGGCCGCGGGAGATACCTTGCGGCGCCGGCTTGTCCCAGCCGATCTTCTCGGCCACGGTTTCCAGCACCGCGAGATTCTTCGGATGATCCTTCATCAATTTGCGCCGGAATTCCAGCGGGTCCTGGTTCACGGTATGCGCCATCTCGTCGACGAAGCATTCGACGTAGATCGCGTTGTGATTGACGTTCACCCCGCGCCAGAAGCCCGGAATGACGTGCGGATTGCGCATCGAATGAT
>NZ_JAFAVV010000714.1 GCF_019242285.1 Bradyrhizobium sp. | reverse complement strand
TCGCGGTGACGTTGCAGGTCTTCGCCATCTTCAGCCGGTTGGCGACCGCCGGCACGGTGCCTTCCGGAATCCGGTAGGAGGCGGCGAGCGCGTTCGGGTTTTCGCTGACGAAGAACGAGATCGAGGTCACGTCGGAAAGCGATGTCGTCACCGCGACCGGTACCACCGCGCCATTCTCGGCGATCTCCGGCGCATCGAGCTTGACCTTGTCGGACCCCTCGTGCGGCCGGCCATAGAGCGCCTTGATCGCATCGGTGTCGCTCTTCTGTTTGAACGCGTCCTCCGGATACGGGTCGTTGGCGGCGGCCAGCGCCGGCGCGAAGCCGATCAGCGCCACCGAGCCGATGCCTTGCAGCACGAGGCGCCGTGTCGCCAACGATCGGCCGGAAAGAAACGTCATTGCGCGGGTCTCCTCGAAAAACACGCCATCACAAGGTCTGCAGGAAATCGACCACCGCACTGATCTCCGCTTCCGTCAGGATCCGGTTGCGGCCGAACGGCGGCATCACCGTCTGCGGATTGCGCCTGGTCTCATCGGTCAGGATCGCGATCAGCTCGCTGCGGTCGGGATATTTCTGCCTGATGTCCTTCAGCTCGGGCCCGATCGTGCCGGCGAGTTCGCCACCCTTGATCGCGTGACAGCTCAGGCAATTGCCCTTGCCGCGGTCGAAGGCGATCTTCTGGCCCTCGGCGGCGGCCGATTGCGCATGCGCCGGCAGCGCGCCGGTCAACAGCGCGAGCGCCAACGGTAACGTGAATTTCATGACGGGACTGACGGTCACTTCATTTCGCGAAAGCTGCTGCGTGAACTATATGCGGTCGGTGGCATGAAGGCCATCGGGCCGTTACGGCTCACTATAGCGGCTGCCGAACGCGGTTAAAATGTTTCCTTGCCGCTTCTCATGTGCGCCAGGGACCGGAGATTGATGCTCAATGGCGGAATATGTCGTCGAATTCGGCAAGGATGGCGGGCGGGTCGAGGCGGATGGCCGGCTCGACGCGCCGGCGTACCATCGCAACCACGAGCCGATCTGGGCGGTATTGGAACGCTTTCTCAACGGCCGGCGCGGCGACGTGCTGGAGGTTGGTAGCGGTACCGGCCAGCACGCGGTGCATTTCGCCCGGCACAGCCCGGCCGTCACCTGGTGGCCGAGCGATCTCAACGACGCACATCTCAGAAGCATCGCAGCCTGGCGCGAGCACGCGCGACTCGCCAACATCTGCGCGCCGCTTCGGCTCGACGTATCCGATCCGGACTGGGACGCCGCGATGAAGAGCGAGGGGGGCCCGAAGGAATTGCTGGCGCTGTTCTGCGCCAACGTGATTCACATCGCGCCCTGGCGCGTCGCCGAAGGCCTGATCGCCGGCGCCGGGCGCGCCCTGCGCGACGACGGGCTGCTGTTTCTCTATGGCCCGTTCAAGCGCGATGGACGGCACACCGCGCTCAGCAACGCGGTGTTCGACACCAGCCTGCGCGAGGGCAATCCGGAATGGGGCGTGCGCGACATCGCCGATGTCGAAAAGCTTGCCACGGCCGCCGGCCTTGCCCTGCGCGAGGCCGTGGAGATGCCGGCCAATAATCTGATCCTGGTGTTCGTGAGGTCATGAGCCGGCGATGGCCGCTCAAGCCTCACCATCGAGCCAGCCGATCTTGCTCTTGAGGAAGCGAAGGCCCAGCACCTGGAAGCCGGCGCGCTCCTTGTTGTCCTTGCCGTAGCCGTGCCCGCCAGCGGCCGGCTCGTGGAAATAGGCCTCATAGCCCATCGCCTGCAGCTTGGCGGCCATCTTGCGGGCATGTCCGGGATGAACACGGTCGTCGCGCCGCGTCGTGGCAATCAGGATGGGCGGATAGGGCTGCCCGGGTTTCGCGGCGTGATAGGCCGAGTATGTCTTCAGCCATTCCCACGCCTCGGCCTTGTCGGGGTCGCCATATTCGGCGATCCAGCTCGCGCCCGCCAGCAGCTTGGTGTAGCGGCGCATGTCGATCAGCGGGATCGTGCAGAACAGGGCGCCGAAGCGCTCGGGATAACGCGTCAGCATGTTGGTGATGAGGATGCCGCCGTTCGATCCGCCCTCCGCGGCAATGCGCTTCGGTTGCGTCACGCCGCGCCGCACGAGATCGGCGGCGACCGCGGCGAAATCGTCATGCGACAATTTCTTGCCGGCAAGCCGGCCGGCATCGTGCCAGCGCGTGCCGAATTCGCCGCCGCCGCGCAGGTTGGCCTGCACGATGGTGCCGCCGCGCTCCAGCCACAGCTTGCCGAGCGCCGAATTGTAGTACGGCTTCACCGCAAGCCCGAAGCCGCCATAGGCACTCATGTGAACCGGAGCGTCACCGCTTTCGCCGGCGGGGCCGGTCTGCACATAGGGAATGCGTTCGCCGTCGATGGAGATCGCTTCATGCTGCGTGACCAAGAATCCGTCGGCGGTGAACGTCCTCGGTGCCCGCTTCAGCACGGTGGGACCGCCGACGCCCGGCTCGATGAGCATCAGCGACGGCGGTGTGAGCGGGTCCTGCGCGTTGGCGAGCAGGTCGCCGTTGCTCTCGGATTCATGATGATCGAGGCGCCAGACGTCGACGACGCCGACATCAGGAAGTTCGCGCAACCTCTCGCGGCTCCAGCCGGCGTCGGATGGCGTGCAGATCTCGAACAAGGGCCGCAGCTCGTCCAGAATGGAGAGCACCAACTTTCCGTCGGCCCAGAAAAAGTCTTGCAGCGCGCGCCGCGGGGCCGGCGCGAACAGGACCTCAAAAGCGCGGTCTCCGGCAAGGAAGGCCGACAGCGAAATGCCGAGCACGGCGTCCGCCGCATGCGTCACGCCGGCGACCGTCCAGGCCGAGCGGAGCTTGAGGACAAGCCAGTCGCCGTGAATCTGCAGCCAGATGTCGGAGGGAAGGTCGAGCTTCAGGCTCGCACCGCTCTCGGTGCCGAGCCAGATGTCGAAATTGAAGAAATCCAGCTGGTCGACGAACCAGATCCGTGGCGTCGCCCCGGTTCGGTCGACGTCGCAGCCGATGCTCATGCGATCGGATGTTGTCTCGAACACCACGCTTGCTCGCTCCACAGGCTCGCCGCGCCGCCACAATCGCACGGTTCTCGCATAGCCCGAACTCGTGGCCATGCCCTCGCCATGGGCGCTGGCGAGGAGAATGGTGTCCGCATCGACCCAGGCGGCGCCACCCTTGGCTTCCGGCAGCACGAATCCGTCGGTCACGAAGCGTTTCGTCGCCAAGTCGAACTCGCGCAGGGTGACGGCGTCGCTGCCGCCGCGCGACAGGTTCAGGATCACCCGCGGCGCATCGCCCGGCAGCGCGCTCGACCAGTTCAGAAGCCAGTCTTCGCCTTCCGTTGCGGCGAGCAGATCGATGTCGAGCACGACTTCCCAGGAAGGATCGGGCTTGCGGAACTCATTCAACGTAGTTCGGCGCCACAGGCCACGCGGATGCTCCGCGTCCTTCCAGAGATTGTAGAGAAGTCCACCGCGTCGGCCGACATAAGGAATGTTGTCCGGCCGGTCGTAGATCGCCGCCAGCACATCGCGGTCGCGCTCGAAGCCGGCGCCTGCGAAGGCGTCGAGCGTCAGGCGGTTCTGCCGGTCGACGAATTCCAGCGCGCGCGGGCCTTCGATCTCTTCCAGCCACAGATACGGATCGTCGTCGGGGGCGGCAGTGGTGGGTCTGTCGTCGATCGGCACGCTCGAACTCCGCAGGCATTATTTCCGCTTCCAAGTCCTTGATTAGCGCGGCAGAGCCGGTTCTGTCCAACGCGCTTTGCGCGCATGGCCCGCGCCCGCTGGCGTCGGTTGATCGGCTCGGCCCCTCCGTCCATAGTGATTCGGAAAAAGGTCCTGCAGACGGGCCGCCAGCCGGGAAATGCCCTCAATGATCGACATGACCGCCAGCGGGGAGATGGCCGATGACGCCCGCGTCAAGGCCAATGTGGTGCGGCTTGCCGCGGCGCAGGCGCTGACCGGCGCGAATTCCTCCGTCATCTTCGCGACCGGCTCGATCATCGGCGCGACGCTTGCGCCCAGTCTGTCGCTTGCCACAGTCCCGCTCTCGATGTTCGTGGTTGGCATGGCCACCGGCACGTTGCCGACCGGCGCGATCTCGCGGCGCTATGGCCGCCGCACCGCCTTCATCATCGGCACCGGCTGCGGCGTGCTCACCGGCCTGCTCGGCGCGTTCGCGATCCTGCACAGCCTGTTCTGGCTGTTCTGCGGCGCCACGTTTCTCGGCGGGCTCTATGGCTCGGTGGCGCAATCCTACCGCTTCGCCGCTGCCGACGGCGCGAGCGCCGCCTATCGGCCGAAGGCGGTGTCCTGGGTGATGCTGGGCGGCATTTTCGCCGGCGTGCTCGGTCCGCAGCTCGTCGAATGGACGATGGACGTCTGGCCGCCCTATCTGTTCGCCTTCAGCTTCGTGGTGCAGGCTGCGGTCGCGCTGGTGGCGATGGCGATCGTTGCCGGCGTCGATGCGCCGAGACCCGCGCCGGCGGACCTGCATGGCGGACGGCCGCTGTTTACGATCGTGCGGCAGCCGCGCTTCATGGCGGCCGCCCTGTGCGGCATCATCGCCTATCCGATCATGAGTCTGGTGATGACCTCGGCGCCACTCGCGATGAAGCTGTGCGGGCTCTCGGTCTCGGATTCCAATTTCGGCATCCAATGGCATATCGTGGCGATGTACGGCCCGAGCTTCCTTACCGGCACGCTGATCGCGCGTTTCGGCGCGCCCGCCATCGTCGCATTCGGGCTCGCGCTCGAGGCGGTCTCCGCCACCATCGGCCTCGCCGGCATCACCGCGCCGCACTTCTGGGCGACGCTGGTGGTGCTGGGCTTCGGCTGGAATTTCGGCTTCGTCGGGGCGTCCGCGATGGTCCTGGAAACGCACCTGCCGCAGGAGAAGAACAAGGTGCAGGCCTTCAACGATTTCCTGGTGTTCGGAACCATGGCGATCGGCTCGTTCTCATCGGGCCAATTGCTCGCCAATTACGGCTGGTCGGCGGTCAATCTCGTGGTCTATCCGCCGGTCGCGCTCGGGCTCGCCGTGCTCGCGCTGGCCTCGCTCGTGCGCTGGCGGCGCGGCCGGCTGCAGGCGATCGAGGAATTTGCCGGGCCGAGCCTCTAGCTGACAGATGCTGACATTTCGATACGCATCGAAGTAGTCGCCTCTGGCCGTTCACGCATTGCGGTCACATCTTGATGGCCCGGAATCGAAAGGGAGCCATCCGTGGACGCCTCCAGCCCCGTCCTCGTCGACGAAACCTCGCGCCGCTACGCCGGCTGGCGGATCGTCGCGGTCTGTTTCCTGGTCGCCACTTTCGGCTGGGCGTTCGGCTTCTACGGCCAGAGCGTCTATCTCGCCGAGCTGCAGCGCGCGCGGGGCTGGCCGGCCTCGCTGATATCAGGCGCCACCACCTTCTTCTATCTGTTCGGCGCGCTGATCGTCGTGTTCGTCGCCGAGGCGGTGAAGAAGTTCGGCCCGCGCAACTGCCTGATCGCTGGCACCTGTGCGACCGCGCTCGCGGCCGTCGCGCTCGGCCAGGTCCGCGAGCCCTGGCAGCTCTATCTCGCCGATGCCGCGTTGGCCTTCGGCTGGGCCGGCATGAGCCTCGGCATGATCACCAACACGCTCGGCCTCTGGTTCACCCACAAGCGCGGCATGGCGATCAGCCTGGCGCTGAACGGCGCGAGTTTTGGCGGCATCGCCGGCGTGCCGCTGCTCGTGATCGGCATCGGCCATTTCGGCTTCGCGCAGGCGATGATCGTGGCCGCCACCGTGATGGTCGTGCTGGTGGTGCCGACCGTGCTGATCTTCGTCGGACGCCCGCCGCTGCACGCCCAGGCCGCCGCCGCGACGGATCTTTCGTCCGCCACGCAGATTCGCGGCCGCGCGCTACGCGACATCGGCTTTCTCTCGGTCACGATCGCGTTCGCGCTGGTGCTGTTCGCGCAGGTCGGCTTCATCGTGCACCTGATCGCGTTCCTCGATCCAGTGATCGGGCGGGCGAATGCGACCACGGCGATCGCGCTGCTGACGGCGATGGCTGTCGTGGGCCGCGTGCTGTTCTCCACCGTGATCGACCGGCTGAACCAGCGTCTTGCATCGGCGCTGTCGTTCGTGAGCCAGGCCGCCGCGCTCCTGGTGCTGATCAATCTGCGCGCCGATCTGGTGCTGATCGCGGCCTGCGCCGTGTTCGGCTTCTCGGTCGGCAACCTGATCACGCTGCCGTCCCTGATCGTGCAGCGCGAATTCGACCCGCGCTCGTTCGGCGTGCTGGTCAGCCTGCAGACCGCGATCGCCCAGGTCACCTATGCCTTCGGCCCCGGCGTGGTCGGCGCGCTGCGCGATCTCTCGGGCAGCTACACGCTGCCGTTCTACGGCTGCATCGCGCTGCAGTTGATGGCGGCCGTCCTGATCATGGTGCGGGGCCACGCAAAAACTGCGTAGGGTGGGCTAAGGCGCGGCCGCGTCCGCCGTAGCTCGCAGAGCGAAGGCGGAAGCGCCGTGCCCAGCATTTCTCTCGGTAGCGGCGGCTGGAACGGTGGGCGCGCTCTTGCCTTCGTGTGTTCAGCTTCGGTGCAAGATGCCGCTTTAGCCCATCCTACGCAAGCTCCGACGCCTCGCCGGCCGGCACCTCGAACTCGAACGTGTTCAGCGTCATCGACACCAGCGCGTAATAGCCGCACAGCCCGATCACTTCGACCAGGCCGCGCTCGGACAATTCCTTGACTGCGTCGTCATAGAGGCTCTTCGACAGGCCGTGATTCCCGTGCAGCGCCTTCGCGACCACATAGATCATCTGGCCCTTGGGATCGTCGAACACCGGTGTGCGGCGGTCGCGGATGGCGTCGATCACCTTCGGGTCCATGCCGCCCTTCAGCGCGAGGCGCTTGTGCGCCCACCATTCGTAATGCGCGGTGTAGTGCCGCGCCGTGACCAGGATCGCGATCTCGGACAGTTTGGGCGGAAACATCGTGTTGAAGCGCAGCGTCTCGCCGAGCCGCGTGGCGTGCCGCGCCATCTCCGGGCTGTTGAGCCAGGCCATCATCGGCGCCGGCGCCGAACCGCGCTTGCCCGCGACCGCCTCGTCATAGGTCTGCTTCTGGTCGTCATTCATGTCGTCGGGCGACAATAGTTTCAGCCGCATCGCGGTCTTCCTCTGCGTTCCTGTCCCTCGCATCCGTACACCGGATCACGGGCCCTGACCACAACCCGCGGCGGCACAGGCGCTGACGGACATATTGAAATCCGCGCGCCGCGGGCTAAGGTCGAAAGCAACGATCTTGACAGTGGAAACGTGACCCATGGCCGACCTTCAAACCTTCCGCCGCGAAACCCGCGCCTGGCTCGAGGCCAACTGCCCGCCGGAGATGCGCAAGCCTGTGACCGCCGAGGACGACACCTTCTGGGGCGGGCGCAACGCGAAATTCTCTTCCGAACCGCAGCGCGTCTGGTTCGAGCGGATGCGCGACAGAGGCTGGACCGTGCCGCACTGGCCGACGGAATATGGCGGCGGCGGCCTCGACGGCGAGGAAGCCAAGATCGTACGGCAGGAGATGGCAGTGATCGGCGCGCGCCAGCCCCTGAGCTCGTTCGGCATTTCCATGCTCGGGCCGGCGCTGTTGAAATACGGCACCGAGGCGCAGAAGAAGGAACATCTGCCCAACATCACCGCGGGCCTGATCCGCTGGTGCCAGGGCTATTCGGAGCCCAACGCGGGCTCCGACCTCGCCTCGCTGCAGACCCGCGCCGTGAGCGACGGCGACGACTTCATCATCAACGGCCAGAAGATCTGGACGTCCTACGCCAACTACGCCGACTGGATCTTCTGCCTGGTGCGCACCGATCCCGAGGCGAAGAAGCATGACGGCATCTCCTTCATCCTGTTCGACATGACGTCGAACGGCGTGTCGACGAAACCGATCCTCCTGATCTCCGGCCGCTCGCCGTTCTGCGAGACCTTCTTCGACAATGTCCGGGTGCCGAAGTCGCATGTGGTGGGCCAGGTCAACCGCGGCTGGGATGTCGCGAAATACCTCCTGCAACACGAGCGCGCGATGATCTCCGGCATGGGCGAGCGCGGCGTCGGCCGGCCGCTCGGCCAGGTCGCCGCCAACTCCGTCGGCACCGACGAGCAAGGACGATTGGAGGATCCGATCCTGCGCGGCCAAATCGCGTCGTTCGAGATCGACGAGGCCGCGCTCGCCGCCGCCGCCGAGCGCATGGTCGATCTCGCCAAGGCAGGGCAGGGCCACCCGGCGTTCTCCTCGGCGATGAAATATTACGGCACC
>NZ_JAFAVV010000589.1 GCF_019242285.1 Bradyrhizobium sp. | reverse complement strand
AGCCAGATCGATCCGGCCTTCCTCGTCAAAGCGGTTCCTTATGCGGGAATGGAGTCTCCCGGCACCATCGTCATCAATCCGAGCACCCGCTACCTCTACCTCGTGCAAGAGGGCGGGAGGGCTATCCAGTATGGTGTGGGCGTCGGGCGCGAAGGCTTCGGCTGGTCCGGAGCGGCAATCATAAAGAGCAAGCAGGAATGGCCTGATTGGTACCCGCCGGCGGAGATGATCGCCCGGCAGCCTGAACTCCAGGCCAAGATGACGGCACTGCAAAGCGGCCTCGGCATGCCCGGCGGCCCCGGCAATCCGCTTGGCGCACGGGCCATGTATCTGTGGCAGGGAAATAAGGACACCCTCTACCGCGTCCACGGCACGGTCGAGCCCTGGACCATCGGCAAGCGAGTCTCTTCGGGCTGTATCCGGATGATCAACCAGGATGCGATCGACCTGTACGATCGAGTGCCCATGGGAACGCAAGTGGTCGTGCTCGGCAGCGCTGAAGGTGAGATTGCCGCAAGGCAACGCCGCACGATCGAACGCGCCAGCCCGGGATATGATCCGTCTCTTTCGAGCGACCCTTACGACGATGCCGGCGCCTATGATCCCTATCGGCAAGGCAACCCGACGAACGGGCCGATGCGCCTGCAAGGTGCCGACCCCTATGGGCGCCCCCTCGCCATCGATCCTTATGGCCAATCCGCTGGTCGCTATGCCCCTTATCCGGCCGCGCCGCGCAACGCGCCCTATGGCGGCTACGGTTATCCCGCATACCCCGATAACTGAACGCAACCGCTCGGCATTGTCCAAGCTGGACGCCGCGTAGGGCTATTTGAACAGATAGGAAAGGCCAAGGCCGACTGTTGTCTGCACGCGCCGCTCGATAACCGGGCTGCGCGCGACGTTCGCGACTAGATAATTGACCGTGCCTCGCCCCACCAAGGCGAGATTGGGCGCAAACCGATAAAGTGCATCGACTGTGGTGCCGACCGATTCAATTCCCGCATGCGTGGTGAAAAAAGGTTTGCCGGTGGCAAGGCTCTGAAACGCTGAGACGCCGTACCAGCTCTGCATGTAATTGTGATCACCCAGGCTCGTCGTGACGCCCGGGAGGACCACGAACTGATTGGTAAGCGGCAGCGCCGTCCCGACCTTGGCTTGGAAAGTATTCCCATAGCTTCCTGAGAAATCATGAGCGAAGGAGCCCTTCAGGTCGATCCAACCGACATCGTATTCACCGGCGAAGCGCCCTTGGGGAGCCTCCGCGATATTTCCCAATCCAAGGATTTTCGGGCTGTTGGTCTGGTCGCGGCCGAGCCTGACGAAGGCCGATGTGGAAAAGGACAAGGTGCCGTCATTGTAGAGATAGGCGCCGGCGCCGTCCTCCATGTTGATGAAAAAGCGATTGTTATAGGTGTAGTCGATGTCCGGAAGCACGAGTGTTCGATAACCGCTGCCGCCCGGATAGGTGGGTTCGACGAGGACGCCGGCACCACTCCGATTAGTCGTCGACATCAGCCGCGCGAACTGCTCGGGGGTCAGCGACGAGTTTGGCGTGTCGAGCGTGATGTTCTGCGCAAAGGCAAGCTCCGGCGCGCTTATCGAAAGGAAGCACCCAAACACAAATTGCAGCCAACGGCTCGCCAGCATGGAAATTGGACTCGACGCCCCTCTTGATCTCACCTGGCGAAAGTTTCCCGTCGTCCGCCGCAAGCCTTATAGCCCGAGATGGTTCGAGCAGGAAGCCTTTGAGGCCGATCGCCACCGCATGGTGAACACAACGTCAAAATCGTGATCGCCGTTTCGCGATCACCCCTTCCCATGGCGCTTCAAATCGGTGCGCTTCCTCTCTATAGCTCGCGGATGCCATTGAGCGAGGTTTGGATGCAGGCGATCGATCCCGATTTTCTTCCCATCTCAGGTTTTGTCCTGCCGCGTTTCGCGGGCATCCCGACCTTCATGCGGCTGCCTCACGTGCCGCTTGAGGACGCGCGGATCGATCGAGTCGATATCGGCCTCGTCGGCGTGCCCTGGGACGGGGGAACGACCAATCGCGCGGGCGCTCGTCACGGGCCTCGCGCGCTGCGCGACGCGACCACCATGGTGCGTCAGCTCAATCAGGCGACCGGCATCATGCCGTTTCATCTCGCCCGCTGCGCGGATCTCGGTGATGTTGCGATCAATCCGGCGAGCGTCGATGACACCTTGAAGCGCATCACCAGCTTTTATCGCGAGCTCACGAAGCGCAACATCACGCCAATGACGGTCGGTGGTGATCACCTGACAAGCTTTCCCGTTTTGCGCGCGGTCGCCGAAAAGGGACCGGTCGGCATGATCCATTTCGACAGCCACACCGA
>NZ_JAFAVV010000562.1 GCF_019242285.1 Bradyrhizobium sp. | reverse complement strand
AGCGGGCTCGCCTGGGTGCCGTTCCTGATGCAGCGGCTCGACGATCAATACCTGATGCGCCCCTCGGAAGCGCCGCAGCTCAAGCGCATGCCCAGCGAATACATGAGCGAGAACTGCTACTACACCACCCAGCCGATGGAAACGACGCACCCGAAGGCGCTGCAGAACACGCTCGAGATGATCAGGGCCGAGACCCAGCTCCTGTTCGCTTCCGACTGGCCGCATTTCGATTTCGATCTGCCGCAGATGATCTGCGACCTGCCCTTCCTGAGCGAGCAGGCCAAGCGCAATATCCTGGGCCTGAACGCCGCCAGGATCTTCAATCTCGACCCGACGCCGGTGAAGAAACTGATCTGAGCCTGCATCAATGGAGGTGACGCTGAAGGAACCCCCGCGATCTTGCCGGGTTGGCGTCGGTCAGGTTCGCGCCAAGCTGCCGCCAGAAGGGCTATCTCGATTCTCCAGATGCCGTCCTCCCTCACCGTGCATGCCGACGGCCTGCCGCTGCCGCAACGCCGCTGGGCCATCCTTACCATCGCGCTCGGCATCATCATGTCGGTGGTGGATGGCGCGATCGCCAACGTCGCGCTGCCGACGATCGCGCGGGACCTCGACGCCAGCCCCGCCTTCTCGATCTGGATCGTCAACGGCTATCAGCTCGCGATCACGATCTCGCTGCTGCCGCTCGCAGCCCTCGGCGAGATCATCGGCTATCGCCGCGTCTATCTGGCGGGACTGGCGCTGTTCACCCTGGCCTCGGCGTTCTGCGCGCTTTCGCACACCCTCCTGCTGCTCACCGTCGCGCGCATCGTGCAGGGCTTCGGCGCGGCCGGCATCATGAGCGTCAACGCGGCGCTGGTTCGTTTCACCTATCCGCGCCGTCAGCTCGGGCGCGGCATCGGCATCAACGCCATGGTGGTCGCGGTATCGGCGGCGATTGGACCTACGGTGGCCTCCGGCATCCTGGCGGTCGGCTCCTGGCCCTGGCTGTTCGCCGTCAACTTGCCGATCGGGCTGTTGACGTTTGCGCTCGGCTGGCACTTCCTGCCACATACCACGAACTCTCCGCACGCCTTCGATTGGCAGAGCGCAGGCCTCAGCGCCGTCACCTTCGGTCTCGGCATTGCGGCGATCGACAGCGCCGGCCATGGCGAGGCGCTGATGACTTGCCTGACGGAGTTTGCCGTCGCCGCGATTGCCGGAACGCTGCTCGTCTACCGGCAGACGCATATGGCCTCGCCCTTGCTGCCGGTCGATCTGTTGCGCATCCCGATCTTCGGACTGTCGATCGCAACCTCGATCGCCTCGTTCTGCGGCCAGATGCTCGCCCTCACTGCGCTGCCCTTCTATCTGCAGAGCCGTTTCGGCTATTCCGCCGTGAAGATGGGGCTTCTGATCACGCCGTGGCCGATCACCGTCGGCTTCGTCGCGCCGATCGCCGGACGGCTGGTCGAGCGCTTTCCCGCCGGGCTGCTCGGCGGCATCGGGCTTGCGATCTTTGCCGTCGGCCTCGGCGCGCTGGCGCTGCTCCCCGCCCATCCGTCCGATTTCGACGTGGTCTGGCGCATGGCGCTGACGGGCGCCGGGTTCGGCCTGTTTCAGACGCCGAACAACCGCACCATGATCGCCGCGGCGCCGCGCGAACGCGCAGGCGGCGCGAGCGGCATGCTGGGAACGGCGCGGCTCTTGGGCCAGACCACCGGTGCGGCCGTGGTCGCGCTTTTGCTCGGTCGCTATCCCGTCGACGGGACACAACTCTCGCTGTTCGTCGGCGCCGTCTTCGCGATGGCAGGCGCCGCACTCAGTTCGCTGCGGCTGTCCGAAGCCGGCCGCCAAGGCGCCGAGCACGTGCAGATTCACGAGGACCAGCGCTTGAAGGGCGATCGGTAAAAGGGGTCGGGCGGCTGCAACTGCAGGCAGTTGAACCGTCGTTGCAGCAACCGGCTGGTCCGAAAATGCGAGCCGCCGTCAAACACCGTCAATAATCTGTTGCGCTTCGGCTCTGGTTACGCTCCATTGCCTGCGGACTGAGGCACCGTGCGGGCTTAAGGGGCATTCGTCGCATGCGAGTTGTGGGAATTGTGACGCTCAGCTTCATGCTGGCGGGCTGCGCGTCGGTCACGCGTGGCACGACCGAAAACATCGCAATTGCATCGACACCTTCCGGCGCTGAAGCCGTGGTCTCCGGGTTGGAGGTGCCGACCACCTGCACCACCCCATGCGCCATCGTTGCCAAGCGCAATGCGGACATATCCATCACCTTTCAGAAGGAAGGCTATGAATCGCAGTTCGTGCAGTTGACGCGGGAGACTCCGGCGGCCGGAGCCGCAGGCCTCGCCGGCAACATCATTGCAGGCGGACTTATCGGCATCGGCGTTGATGCTGCAACGGGCGCCGCGACCGACCACAAACCCAATCCCGTCATCGTGACCTTGCAGCCGTCGGTCCGGCGGCCGCCCGCCCTGAAGAGGCCACGGCCACCACGCGCGCCTGACGCGGGAACGTAGCGCCAATCGCGGGGATCGGCGGAGGCCGACGACAATCGAAAAGGCCGGCTTTGCAGCCGGCCTTTTCCATTTCAGCAATCCTTTCAATCAGACCTTCACCAGCGGCCCCTTCGAGGCCGGGCCTTTTGGGCCGCTGCCACCGCCCGGGCCGCTGCCGCCGTCCGGGCCGCTCGGCTTGTTGGGCTTGCGCTTGCGCGCCACCGGCAGCTTCTCGGGCTGCGGCGTGACCGGGCCTTCGACGAACTCGAAGCCGATCTTCTCCTTCGCGGCCTCGCCTTCGGCCTCGTCCGTGGTCAGCACGACCCTGACATGGCCGCCGCCCTTGAGCTTGCCGAACAGCACCTCGTCGGCGAGCGGCTTCTTGATGTGCTCCTGGATGATCCGCGCCATCGGGCGGGCGCCCATCTGCTCGTCATAGCCATGCGTGATCAGCCAGGCCTTGGCCGGCTCCGACAGTTCGATGGTGACGTCGCGGTCGGCAAGCTGGGCCTCGAGCTGCAGCACGAATTTCTCGACCACCATGCCGATTACGTCGGCATTGAGGTGCGCGAACGAGACGATGGCATCGAGCCGGTTGCGGAACTCGGGCGCGAACTGCCGGTTGATCGCCTCGTGGTCGTCCCCTTCCCGCCTGTTGCGCGTGAAGCCGAAGGCTTGCCGCGCGAGATCGGCCGCGCCGGCATTGGTGGTCATGATCAGGATCACGTTGCGGAAATTGACCTGCTTGCCGTT
>NZ_JAFAVV010000362.1 GCF_019242285.1 Bradyrhizobium sp. | reverse complement strand
GCGGCGCTGGATGAAGGCGAGCTACCGCGACATCCGGCATTGGAGCGAGATGCCCAAAGGCGGCCATTTCGCCGCCTTCGAGCAGCCCGAGCTGTTCGTCCCGGAAGTCCGCAAGTTCTTCGCCACGCTGCGCTGAGGCGCAGCGCTGGAATGGTCCTTGCTTCCGATGGCTCCGGCTGCAATGGATGTCGTCACGCCTCCATCTGATCCGCGGAAACCACTGATGAGCCAATTGATCATCCACGCCGGCGACTTCACCTTCCAGGCCCGCTTCGAGGAGCAGCTTGCGCCGAAGACCTGCGCGGCGTTCAAGAAGGCGATGCCGTTCGAGAGCCAGGTGATCCATGTGCGCTGGAGCGGCGAGGGCGTCTGGATGCCGCTCGGCGATCTCGATTTCGGCGTCGCCTACGAGAACCATACGAGCTATCCCGCGCCCGGCCAGATCATCCTCTATCCCGGCGGCATCAGCGAGACCGAGATTCTGCTCGCCTATGGCGGCGTGCATTTCGCGAGCAAGATGGGCCAGCTCGCCGGCAACCATTTCATCACCCTCACCTCGGGCCTGGAGAATCTGCCGGCGCTCGGCAAGACCGTGCTGTGGAAGGGCGCGCAGAACATCCGCTTCGAGCTGGTGTGATGGCGAATGCCGACCTCGGCGGTGACATCGTCGCCCGGATCGAGGCGCTTGCCGCGATCTCCGAGACCGACGCGCATCTCGTACGCGTCTTCCTGACGAAGGAGCATCGCGCGGCGGCCGAGCTGATCCTGAGCTGGATGCGCGAGGCCGGCATGCAGGCCCATCTCGATGCCATCGGCAATGTCTGCGGCCGCTATGAAGGCGACCGACTCGGCTTGCCCTGCCTGATGCTGGGCTCGCATTACGACACGGTGCGCGACGCCGGCAAATGGGACGGCCCGCTCGGCCTCATCAGCGCGATCGCCTGCGTGGCGGAGCTGAACCGGCGTGGCCGGCGGCTGCCGTTCGCGATCGAGGTGACGGGCTTCGCCGACGAGGAGGGCGTCCGTTTCGCCTCCACGCTGCTCGGCAGCCGCGCGGTCGCCGGCACCTTCGACGAGAGCACGCTTTCGGCGCGCGATGCGAACGGTGTGTCCATGCACGAGGCGCTGACGCAGTTCGGCCTCGACCCCGATGCGCTCGGTGCCGCCGCGCGTCACCGCCGCGAGCTCCTGGCCTATGTCGAATTGCACATCGAGCAGGGGCCGGTGCTGGAAGCGCAAGACCTGCCGGTTGGCGTCGTCACCGCGATATCAGGCGCGACGCGGCTGGCGGCGCGGCTGACCGGGTTCGCCGGCCATGCCGGCACGGTGCCGATGGCGCTGCGGCGCGACGCGTTGGCGGGCGCGGCGGAATGCATCGGCGCGATCGAGGCGTTCTGCCGCACCGACGATAACGGCCTGGTCGGCACCGTCGGCGCCATCCATGCTGCGCCCGGCGCGACCAATGTGATCCCCGGGCAGGTCTCGTTCACGATCGACATCCGCGCGCCGACCGACGCGCACCGCCAGCGCGCGGTGTCCGACATCGTTCGCAACATCGAGACGATCGCGGCGCGACGCCGTCTCGCGCTGCAGCTCGACGTCACCCACGAGAACCGCACCGCGCCCTGCGCGCCCGGGCTGAAGCAGCAGATCGCGGACGCCATCGCGGCCGAGGGCTTTCGCCCCTTCGAGCTGCCGAGCGGCGCCGGCCATGACGGCATGGCGATGATCGACGTCGCCGACGTCGGCATGATCTTCGTGCGCTGCCGCGGCGGCGTCAGCCACCATCCCGACGAGCATGTCGAGCGCGCCGACGCCGATGCCGGCGCGCGGGTGCTGTTGCGGCTGATCGAGAATTTTCGTCCGCGCGCGGATTAGTATCGCTCGGCTTCAACGCGCCGCGCCATGCAATCAGCTCTTTCGCGTCTGCCTTTGCCTTTCCCGGGCTGCCCGCACCTTGGCGCGGTTGCCGCAGACGCGCATGTCGCACCAGCGGCGGCGATTGTTCTTGGTCGCGTCGAAGAACAGCCAGCCGCAGTCCTGGCCTGCACACCGCCTGGT
>NZ_JAFAVV010000936.1 GCF_019242285.1 Bradyrhizobium sp. | reverse complement strand
CCTGGGAAGGCAAGGATCCACGGGATCAGGATGAGGGCGGAAAAGCTGTAGCCGCTCGCGAGCACGAGGATGGCGCGGGAGCGCAGGATCCGGAACTGGACGAACAGCAGGATCGCCGTGATCGAATCGTTCACGAACATCGCCGTCGCGTACGCAGGCACGAAGGCGGTGGACGGAGTGGTCCGTACGCCGGCGAGCGGGCCCGCAATGAGCAGGCAGGCCGCGAGGATGATCGCAACGAGGGCGAGAGCCAGTCTTCTTTGCGCCGGGCCGGGCGGCGACGTGGAGAGGATGAAGGCCTGCTCTTCGGGTGCGATCGGGGATGCGTCCACCATCGAGTTTGCGCGGCGTCAGGTCTTCCCGCCACCAGCGCCTTGCTCCAGGGCCGATTCGATGCAGCCGATCAGCGCCGTCGCCTTGAATGGCTTTGTGAGGAAGCAGACCGCACCGGCTGCGCGGGCACGGGTCGCGATGTCCTCAGTCGGAAATGCCGTGATGAAGATCGTCGGAATCTCGCGGCCGCGCGCCTTCAGGGCCGCCTGCAGCTCGATGCCGTCCATCTCCGGCATCTGCACGTCGATGATGAGGCAGGACGTCTCCTCTGCACGCGATGATCGCAGGAACTCCTCCGCCGACGAGAACAGATGGGTCCGGTAGCCGAGCGACGCCATGAAGAGCTCGGTGGCGAGGCGCACCGATTCATCGTCGTCGACGATCGAGATCACGGGCGCGGGGGCCGTCGAGGTCATCGCGTGGGCACGAGCGCCTGCCTGGACACAGGTGTCGCGTTCCGTGATCGTACGGCGTCATCTGCCGCCGGCGTCACATCCAGGGCCTGCCCGAGGAATGGCCTCCCGGTACGACTGAGGGCGGATGCGCCCGCAGGAGGCGGCTTGCGTCCTGGCGGGTCACCAGGAGTAGTCTTGCCGTGAGCGGCCTGGCGACGCCGAGAACGGAGTGTGACTGGCATGTCCGGCATCGAGGAGGATGGCGAGCAGGGGGACGCGCCGGTCGTCTTCGTCGTCGACGACGATGCCTCGGTACGCGACGCGCTCGAGCTGCTGATCGGCTCGGCCGGATGGCGCACGCAGACGTGCGCGTCGGCGAACGAGTTCCTTGCTCGGCCGCGGCTTCGCATGCCGAGCTGCCTGGTCCTCGACGTCGCCATGCCCGGGCTGGATGGCCTGGAGCTTCAGCAGCGGGTCGTCGCCGAGCGACCGGAGCTGCCGATCATCTTCGTCACCGGTCATGAGGATGTGCCGCGCACGGTCAAGGCGATGAAGGCCGGCGCCGTCGAATTCCTGCTCAAGCCGTTGGATGCCGGCGTGCTGCTCGACGCCATCGGGGCGGCGCTTGAGCGAAGCCGGACAGCGCTCGCGAACGAGGCCGAGATTGAGGTGTTGCGCGAGCGCTATGCCTCGCTCAGTGCGCGCGAGCGCCAGGTGATGGCCCTCGTCGTCGCCGGACTCATGAACAAGCAGGTGGGAAGCGAGCTCGGCATCAGCGAAGTCACCGTGAAGGCGCATCGCGGAAGCATGATGCGCAAGATGCAGGCCGCGTCGCTGCCCGACCTCGTGACGATTTCGGCGCGGCTGGGCGTCGGCCCGACGCGAGGGCGCGAGTCGCTGTAGGCAGAGGGTTTGCAACCGGCGGTCCGGTGCCGGCTCCTCACGAAGGCTGGTGCCGTCTCATCCGTAAGACAGGGGCGCCCGGGAGCGGAGCTGGGTAGAACCGAGAAGCGCGGACCGCCGTCGGCGCGGCCGCTTCCTGCCCTGGAGGACCCATGACGACCCCATCTTCCGCCACGCCGCGGCGCGCCGCGCCGCTTCACACTCCGACCGACCTTTCGCGCGATGCAACACGCGACATCACCGGCGCCCTCAACGGCATCCTCGCCGACGTCTTCGCGCTCTACCTGAAGACGAAGAACTTCCACTGGCACGTGAGCGGCCCGCACTTCCACGACTACCACCTGATGCTCGACGAGCAGGCCGACCAGCTCTATGCGATGACCGACCCCGTCGCCGAGCGCATCCGCAAGCTCGGCGGCACCACCCTGCGCTCGATCGGCCACATCGCGCGGCTGCAGCGCGTTGCCGACAACGACGCCGAGTACGTCGAGCCGTCCGACATGCTCGCGGAGCTGCGCGAGGACAACGTGGCGCTCGTCGCTCGCTTGCGCTCGGCGCACGAGGCTTGCGACAAGCACCGCGACATCGCGACTGCGAGCCTGATCGAGGTCTGGATTGACGAGACCGAGCGTCGCACGTGGTTCCTGTTCGAGGCCGGCCGGCCGGCGGACGCGAGCGGCCGGTGACTCCATGGCCGCCAAGCGCATCCCGGTCGTGTTCGTGCACGGCCTGTGGCTGCACGCCGCGTCCTGGCAGCCGTGGCTCGAGGCCTTCGAGGCGGCGGGCTACGCGCCGGTCGCTCCCGGTTGGCCGGGCGAGCACCCCACCGTCGAGGCATCGCGCGGGGATCCCCAGCGCGTCGCCAACCGCGGCATCGACGACATCGCCGACCACATTGGGAGCGTCGTCGCGGCGCTCCCTGCACCGCCGATCCTGGTCGGCCACTCCCTGGGTGGCCTCATCGTCGAGAAGATGCTCGGGGAAGGTGTCGGGCGCGCGGCCATCGCCATCGACCCGGCACAGATCAGGGGGGTCCTGCCCCTGCCACTTGCGCAGTTGCGCGCCGCGCTGCCGGCGCTCGCGAATCCGCTCAATCGCGGCCGCGCGGTGTCGCTGACTCGGGAGGAGTTCCGCTTCGGCTTCGGCAACGCGCTCAGTGCGACGGAATCCGACGAACTCTATGACCGGTGGGCGATCCCTTCGCCGGCGAAACCGCTCTTCGAGGCGGCTCTTGCCAACTTCACGACGCATGCCGCATCGGCGGTCGACACGGCCAATCAGCAGCGCGGGCCGCTCCTGCTGATCTCCGGGACGGCGGACCACACCGTCCCGGATGTGGTGACACGCGCCACGTTTCGGCAATACC
>NZ_JAFAVV010000760.1 GCF_019242285.1 Bradyrhizobium sp. | reverse complement strand
GCCTTCAGTGTGATTTTGAGCGGTCCCGCGGGGCGGGGGACTACGTAATCCGTGTCAACCTCCACGGTTACATTGCCTGCGGGCAACTTCTTTGTTGCGCGAATCTGCGTTCGCTGCACGATGAACAGGTTATACTCGTAACATAGGATTCCGTCCTCAGCCCAAAGCGTAAGTCCCCCGGCGTTGGAACCCAGTTTATAGAGTACCCCGCTGGCACTCGCGGGAACCTCTGCCTCAATGGTGACCCGGTTGGGTTTGTTACCGAGGGCTGGCGCACAGAACTCCGGCATGCGGACCATATCGCCCGAGAACGTCCACTCCGTATAGGGAGGCGCGATGCGCAACTCGGGATGAAACAATGGCACCCACAGACCACCGCCGATCGGCAGGACCTTGTTCCTGGCCGCCTCGATAAGGAACATCTCCTGCAACGCCCGCACCTTATCGGGCATCTTTGACGCGAGATCATTCGCTTGGCTCCAGTCCTCGTCCAGGTCGTAGAGTTCCCAAATGTCGTTGTCTGGAGTCCATTCCTTGATACCCGGCGGTGCGCCGGGCAACCACGGAGCGCGGGGTCCGAAGGCGGACGCCATCCAGCCATCGTGGTAGATCGCGCGGCTGCCCATGACCTCAAAATATTGCGTGAGCAACCGCCCCTTCGCTTTCGGATCGGTGAAGGTGTATGCGAAACTCACACCGTCAATCGGGTCCTGAGGGATGCCCCTAACCTCCCGTGGCGGGGTAATTCCCAAAACCTCGTAAATCGTCGGCACCACGTCGTTGCAGTGATGAAATTGCGTCCGAGGTGTCGAATCAGGCTTGATCTTCGCCGGCCAGCGCACCGCCATGGGATTGCGGGTCCCTCCGAAGTGCGAAGCGAGCAACTTCGTGCCCTTGTAAGGCGTACTGCCAGCCCACCCCCATCCGGAGTGATATTGATTGTCGGTGAGCGGTGAGCCCAGAACGTCGAGCCCGCCGAGCTGGTCCAGAGCATCGATGTGTTGCCGAACGGTCGTTGGGATGGCGTTCTGCGCAAGGAGTTCGCTGACCGTCCCGTTCTGGCCCTCCGCCGACGAACCATTGTCACCCCAGATGTAAAAAATCAGCGTGTCGTCGCCGTAACCGAGCCGCTCGATCTCGTCGATCACTCGACCCGCCTGCACGTCGACGTGCTCGGCGAACCCGGCTGCGACTTCCATTAGACGGCGCTGAAAGGGCTTTTCGTCCTCGGGAATGTCGGCCCACGCCGCCATGGTCGGATCGCGTGGCGTGAGCTGCGCGTTCGCTGGGATCCAGCCCTTTTCCTTCGCCCGCTTGAATACGCGTTCGCGGTAGGCATCCCAGCCATCGTCAAATTTCCCTCTGTACTTGTCCGCCCACTCCTTGAAAATATGATGGGGCCCGTGGATCGCGCCGCTGGCCCAGTACATGAAAAACGGCTTAGCGGGTTGAAAGGCCTTGTGGTCGCGCAGCCACCGGATTGCGTCGTCCGCAAGATCCTCGCTGAGGTGATAGCCCTGTTCAGGCGTCTTGGGTGGCTGCACAACTGTAGTATTGCGTACCAGATGCGGCTCCCATTGCGAGGCCTCTCCTGCAAGAAATCCGTAGAAGTACTCGAAGCCGATCTCGGTCGGCCAGTTGTCGAACGGACCCGCCGTAGTCGTCTCCTCGGCCGGCGTATTGTGCCACTTGCCAAACGCGGCCGTGCAGTAGCCGTAATCCCGCAGCACCTCCGCCGCGAGCGCGCTACTCTTGGGAATGCGTCCTGAATAGCCATCCCAGTCGTTCGCCAGCTCCGCGATCTGCCCATTTCCCACGCGATGGTGGTTGCGGCCGGTAAGCAACGAGGCGCGGGTGGGGGAGCACATGGCTGTCGTGTGGAAGCGGTTGTACGTGACGCCGCCCGTCACGATTTTGTCGAGCGTTTTCGTCGTCATCTCGCCACCGAAGGTAGACGGCAGTCCGGGTCCGGCATCGTCAATCAATATGATGAGAATATTGGGCGCATCCGCCGGGAGATGCTTAGATGCCGACTTTGGGCTATAGACGGACTCCTGAATTGTCCGGCCCGCAACGCTCCCTGAAGTCGGAGCCGGGAACGGCAGGGTCTCCTGCTTTATTGCTCCCTCAGTCAAGAGGGATGCGTGACCCGAGTTGCTCCTCGCGGATGCGCTCATAGTTCATCTCCTTAGGTCAGAGGAGTTTAGAATTCGTCGCGCTAAATCGTGCGAGCTGGGCGCCAATTCGAAATCGGAGCTTGGCCCAACTCTTCCGAAAGCCGGGCCGAAGCATTCGTCGATCGTGCACTCTCGACAGGTGTTCGTTACGATCGCCGACGTGGTTCTTGCCGAATTGCTCTGCCGCGTAGCCGATACTCTTGAGGAACTCTAGCTACAAAGAGTTCACCCATTAATCGCTCGTATCATGGGAAAACTTCCGCTTTTGGTCAAAGGCGGAAATTGTGGCCCGTCACGGGGAAGAGCGGTTCTGGCTCCAGATCGGAACTTATTGGAGACCAAATACCAAGGAGCTTGTTGGAACTATCGCCGGCCTGTCTGACCCGCGAAGCCTCTCGCTTGGCATGAGCCGAAGCGATGCGGACGCGCCGAGAGGTCCGAAAAAGAGCCGCGAACGACGTAACGAGCCTACTCGATCACGTCGTCGGCGGTAGCGAGCAGCGAGGCCGGTATGTCGAAGCCGAGCAGCTTGGCGGTCTTCAAATTGAACACCGTTTCAAACTTGGTCGGCAACTGCACTGGCAGATCACTGGCTTTCTCTCCCGTGAGAATTCGGTCGGCATAGATCGCCGCCTGTCTAAAAAGCTCGAGCAAATCGACGCCGTAGGACATGAGGCCGCCATCGGCAACGGCGGCGCGCAACGAATAGATTGTCGGCAATCGGTAGCGTGCCGCCAGTTCAATGAAGAGTTTGCGCCGAGAATTGGTCGCCGGATCGGACGGCACTATCACGCCGTAATCCGATCCCTGTCCCCAGCGAGTCATCGCTGTTTCGATTTCTGTCGGTTCTCGCGCCGACGCCGCCTCGATTTCGACAGCAAAGTTGGGAGCGGAGGCTTCCAACAAGCCAAGGATACGCTTGTGCGTTGCGTTATCGGGATTCAGCAATATAGCGACGCGGACGATCCGCGGCGCAACCTGCTTGAGCATGCCTAGCAGCTTTGAGCCCAAGCTTGGCTCCATGACCGCGAAACCGGTCACGTTGTCACCCGGATGAGCGAGACTCTGCACTAGACCATCCGCCACCGGGTCGCCGCTGCCAATGAAGATGACAGGAACTGATTTGGCCAATTCGTGCGCCGCCAATGCGGCTGCGTCACCGTTTGCGAGCAGCACATCAGGGACCTGATGCAAGGCCTCTCTAATGGCGGATCGCACCCAATCGGCGTCACCCGTACCCCATCGAAAATTGACTTGAAGATTTCCGCCGATCGTCCAGCCAGCTTTTTCGAGTTGACGCTGAAAAGTCGTAGCGCGGAGCTGTCCTTGCGGATCGCTCTCAGGGTATAGCATGACGACGCCGATCCGACGCGTGAGCTCCCCTCGCTGTGCGCGAGCGACAAGCGGATAGCTCGCGGCCACACCTGCAAGCACAAGGACGAGTTCGCGCCGCCTCATGGTCCGCCTCTTTTGGGTCCTGGCAAGGCATCACCCAGCTTAGGCTAGCACACTTATGAGGGACCGGAGGTCAGCCTCAGAGC